>NZ_JBTNDW010000007.1:0-190999 GCF_054510775.1 Arthrobacter sp. TMT4-20
CAAAGTCCCCTACACCGAGGTCGGTGTCGCAGCCTCCTACGGCGCAGTGGTGTCCTACCTCAACCGGGTAGGCCTCGCCGCACGCGACCCCTTCGACTGCCCCATGGTCAACAAATACCGGCACCAATAGCCCGACACTGAGGTGGGTGTTTAGGCGTTCCACAGTCCGTAGGAATCGGCCAGTGAAGAGATTTTCTGGGCTCGGGCCAGACGGGGAAGATAGGATCCGTCACCGACGACGGCCCCAGCCTCATGCGCAACGAGAAGTTCATGCGCCCACATAATCTCGGACTCGCTCGGCGAGAGACCCTTGTTGATGGTGTCGGTGGCGTCAGGTAGCAGGCAGAGCTTGCCGGTCATGCCCATCGAGGCGGTCACCTTGCAGGCCTCCAGCAGCGTGTCCCCCAGCGCTCCAACGGTTGGACCATCGATAGGGCCGGGCAGCTGACCCACCCGCGAAGCAACCACCAGTTTGGCGCGGGCGTAGGCCAAGGCCATCGGCTCGTCGGAGGCTCCGGTATCTCGCCGGAAGTCACCGACGCCAAACGCGAGCCGGAACGTGCCCGGTGCGCTGGCAATCGATGTGGCGTTCTCAATACCCAGCGCCGACTCGATCAGGGCCAGCACCGGAGTGCCCGCCTGAAGTCGCATGGCGGTGTGGGTGACCTGCTCGGGCTTCTCCGTCATGGCCAGCATGACCCCGCGTAGTCCGGGAGCCTTCGAGAGTGCCGCGAGGTCGTCGGCCCAGAAATCGGTTTCGATGCCGTTGACTCGCACCCAGGCCGTCATCCCGGTAGAGAGTGCCTCCACCACCCGCTCCCGCGCCTCGGCTTTGCCATCGGCGGGAACGGCGTCTTCCATGTCGAACACTACCGAGTCCGCCTCGGAGGTGAGGGCAGGCGCGAAGTTGGCCTCAGACGCCGCGGAGGCAAGGAGCCAGGAACGGGAGAGCTTGGCGGGGAGCGCAGCTGCGCGGCTGTTTCTTAAGGAGGCCATATATGAACACTACTGAACGGTCGGAGCCATAATCCACCGCAGCACCGAAGCTGACCCAAACACTACGAACAAAACCAGCCCCAATCCCCGGCCTGAGCGCTCAGATGCTGGTAGACATGGTCAGCAGTTAGTTGAGTTGCCCTGAACATTAATGGCTTGGCCTAGCGGGCGCACTGCTGGGTAAGACCAACATAAGCAGCGATCTCCTTGCCCACTTCCTCCAGCAGACTGGCAGCGTTGGCAATACACAGCTCGACGTCGGGTTCCCGGTCCGTCAGCGCGAAGGTGCGCTCAAACCCGGCCGTGGATAACTGGTCGGGCGTCAGGACGGTGCGCCCGCAGACGGCGATAGCCCTGACGTTCGCCACCGCCGCTGCGGTCGCCACTCCCATGGGGGTCTTTCCGCCCAGGCTCTGTTCATCGAGGCTGCCCTCTCCCGTGATCACCAGGTCTGCGTCGCGCAGCTTCTCGGCCAGGCCCGTCAACTCCAGGACGACGTCGATGCCCGGCCGTCGCCGCGCGTTCAACACGGCGAGCGCAGCGAACCCCACCCCACCGGCGGCACCGGCACCCGGCGCGGTGGCCGCCTCATCGATCGCGGGGCCGGCTACTGTCGCCAGAACGCTCACGAACCGTCCGAGGGCGGTATCGAGATTCTCGACATCACTGGCGGTGGCGCCCTTTTGCGGGCCGAACACTGCAGCGGCGCCGTTGGGGCCCAGGAGTGGGTTGTCGACGTCGGAGGCGAGAGTGATCGAAGCTGTCGACAGGCGTTGGTCAAGACCAGTCAGGTCGATTGATGCGAGGTGGACGAGCGCTGCACCACCGGGCGGAAGGTCACCGCCGTCGTCGTCGAGCAATCGTGCGCCCAGTCCGGCCAGCAGGCCCGCCCCGCCGTCGGTGCTGGCGCTGCCGCCCACCCCGAGCACGATGTCGGTGCAGCCGTGGTCGAGCGCGAAGCGAATGAGGTCACCGGTGCCTCGGCTGGTGGCGCCGCCCGCATCGAGCGTGCTGTTCGGCAATACGGCCAGGCCCGACGCGAGGGCCATTTCAATCACTGCCTGCGAACCGCGGATCGCAATCGGCGCTTCCAGCGGCTCACCCGTGGGGCCGGTGACCGTGGTGATCAGGAGGGAAAATCCGGCGGCGGCGGCCGCATCGAGAGTCCCTTCGCCGCCGTCGGCCGCTGGCACCTGCTCAATGTTGAGGATCGAATCGGGTCCCAGCGCGCCGCGCAACCCCGCGGCCACTGCCTCGGCGACCTCGGGGGCGGAGAGTGAACCCTTGAACTTGTCCGGTGCAATCACTATGCGCATACCGCCATTAGATCATTGGTGGGCCGGCTGCGGCCTCGGGACAGCCCGGTGCAGCAAGTGAAACGCCACCACCGAACGGATTGCCGAGGGTGTCCAATGGTGGCCGTGGTGTTCTACATCCTGTGAAGGAGTGTTCCTTCCAGTCGTCACGTCGACGCAAGCGGTCAACCGATGCGGCTTTCACCTGACAGCTGCCGGCCAAGCCAGGTGAACGCCTGCTCCGGGGGGCTCTTGTATTCGAGGCCGATCGGGCCCTGATATCCGAGGGTTCGACTGCGATCGATCCAGTCGGCAAGCGGAAGGTCACCGCTGCCGGGTGCGCCGCGCCCTGGTGCATCGGCGATCTGGATATGCCCAAAGTCCTCGGCGTGTGCTTCGATGACCACGCCGACGTCGTCGCCATTCACTGACAGGTGGTAAAAATCGGCGAGCAGTTTGATGTTGGTGGCACCGTGGGCGTGGACATTGGCGATGACGCTGAGCGCGTCCTGTGCCGTCTTGAGCGGGTAACGGTCTGCACCGCTGATTGGCTCCAGGAGGACCGTCCCGTCAATTGCTGCGACAGCGTTGGCGGCCAGGACCAGATTGTCGACGGCCAGCGTGTCCTGTTCCTGCGCGCTCACGCCCTCCACCCGGTTCCCGTACAGGGCGTTGAAGTGCTTACAACCCAGCCGCTCACCAATACCGACGACGACCGGAACGTTGGCTCGGAATTCCTCGCTGCGGGCCGGCCAGGAAACCAGACCTCGATCCCCGCCCGGCAAATCACCGCCATTAAAGTTCAAGCCCGTCAGCTGGACTCCCGCATTCGTGATGGCGTCTTCGAAGTCTTGAACTTCGGCTGCGGTGGGCGTTGAAGTGGGGAATGGCCACCAAAACTCCACCGCATCGAAGCCGGCGGCCTTCGCGGCAGCTGGCCTGTCCAATAGCGGCAGCTCGGTGAAGAGGATTGAACAGTTCACGGTGTAAGTCATATGGATTCTCTCATCGGTGATTCCGCATCTCGGAAGTATTCTTCGCCTTGCGAAATGCTAGGAGGATCACGGAAGTGCGTCAACCAGTTCCCCCATCTACACCCCGGGAACAAACCCGTAGGTCCATGCGTTTGCATCTACATACCGGCGTCGAGCGCTGGATCTATCGAGGAGGAAGTTGTGACCGCACAGACCGAAGGGCTCCACCACGTCACCGCAATTGCTGGTGACCCCCAGAAGAACATCGACTTCTACATCAAGGGTCTAGGCCTGCGGCTCGTGAAGAAGACAGTGAATTTCGATGATCCCGGCACCTACCACCTCTACTACGGGGACGAAGCGGGCAATCCCGGCTCCCTCCTCACCTTCTTCCCCTGGCAGGGCATTCGCAGCGGCAAGGTCGGCAGTGGACAGTCCACCACCACTGCATTCTCTGTCCCGCAGGGCAGCCTCGGCTGGTGGCAGGACCACTTCAAAGCTATCGGGGTCGACTCGGTGATTGCTCGCGCCTCCTCCGAGGAAGAACGCCTGTCACTGCGTGACCCTGACGGCCTGCAGATTGACCTCGTGGCGTCGTCGCTCTCTGACCCCCGCAACCCCTGGGACTCCGCCTCGGTGCCAGCCGAATACGCGGTCCGCGGGCAGCACTCCTCAGTGCTCACCGTCGAGGACCCCACCGCCAGCCTCGAAACGTTCACCCGCGACCTCGGCATGAACATCCTCAGCGAGACCGATGGCAGGTACCGGCTCAGCACACACAATGGCGAGCCCGGAACAGTTGTTGACATCGTCACCGACCGCCGCGGCGAACGCGGCCTCGTAGCCGGCGGCACCGTGCACCATATCGCCTTCCGGGTGCCCGACCAGGCCACTCAGGAGCTCTGGCGCCAGGACCTGGCCGACCGCGGGTACGCCGTGACAGCCATCCTCGACCGCCAGTACTTCACCTCGATCTACTTCCGGGAGCCCGGCGGAACCCTCCTGGAAATCGCCACCGACACCCCAGGCTTCGACATCGACGAGCCGCTGCTCGAACTGGGCCGCTCCCTGAAGCTGCCACCATGGCTCGAGCCGAACCGTGACGCCATCTCCAACGCGGTCGCGAAGATCGACGTGCCAGCGGAGAACAATCCGTCAATCGCTACTTTCCTGAGTTAGGAATCGAGATGACCAACGTTGAGAACTGGCCGCACCTGTATCACGCAGGAACCCCGGCTAGCCCGGTCCTGCTGTTGCTCCACGGCACAGGTGGGACTGAGCACGACCTCCTGCCGCTCGCCGAACGCCTCGCACCCGGCGCCGGCTATCTTTCCCCTCGTGGCCCGGTGCAAGAACAGGGCATGAACCGGTGGTTCCGGCGGTTCGGCGAAGGCCAGTTCGACGTCGACGACGTCGTCCGGCGCGCGGGCGAGCTTGCCGACTTCATCGGTTGGGCGCGGGAACATCACGGCCTTGGGGGCCGGAAGATTATCGCCGTCGGGTTCTCGAACGGCGCGAATATCGCGCTCGCTACGGTGCTGCTGCACCCCGAGGTGCTGACTGACGTCGTCGCCTTCTCCGGCATGTACCCGTTGGGTGACCGGACGGTCGACGGCGACCTGGCGGGCACCGCCGTCGCCCTCTTCAACGGGGAGGCCGATGCGATGGCGCCACTAGCCAGCGTGATGCAGCTGAAGTCGGTGCTCGACGCCGCCGGCGCCGACGTTCACCAGAGCGTCCGCGAGGGCGGGCACGGGGTACACGCCTCGGAGGTGGAGGGCGCGGCAGCATGGGTCAGCTCCCGAACGGCCACGACGACGAGCTAATCCCTCCGGCCAGCCTCCCACCAAGCCAGGCAGACCACGCGGCCCCACGGCCCCACTATCGAGCGCCCGCACCATCGAGCGTCCTCACGGATCGAGTCAACAGAGATAACGTATTTCCGACCGGAAACCAGCTATTTCTGTTGACTCGATCCTGGGGTCAGGGGCCCGGAACTGGGGTGAGTTGGCCCGATCCTGGCAGGTGTTAGAGGTGCGGGAGCACGTGCTGCGCCCAACGGGATTTCACCGTCTCGACGACGTCGGCTCCCGGGCTGTCCCAGATGGCCTGGTTGAAGA
Source organism: Arthrobacter sp. TMT4-20 (assembly GCF_054510775.1). Lineage (NCBI taxonomy): Bacteria > Bacillati > Actinomycetota > Actinomycetes > Micrococcales > Micrococcaceae > Arthrobacter > Arthrobacter sp. TMT4-20. The sequence continues at coordinate 5,386 of NZ_JBTNDW010000007.1, forward strand.
TTTCGACCTCCACCGGACCGGCATAGCCGGTCTGGGCGATCCATCGCCCGATGGTCGCGAAATCGACAAAACCGTCGCCCATGTAGCCGCGGGAGAGCAGCGCATCGGCCGCAATCGGTAGGTTGAAGTCACACACCTGGTATGACGCGAGCCTGTCCTCGGACCCGGCGCGGGCAATCGACGCCTCCAGGGAAGGGTCCCACCAGACGTGGAACGTATCCACCACCACCCCGACGGTGTCCGAGGGGAAAGGCTCCGCAAGATCGAGCGCTTGCCCCAGGGTGGAAAGTACGGCCCGGTCAGCCGCATACATCGGGTGCAGCGGCTCCAGCACCAGTCGAACCCCGTGCTGCTGCGCCACCGGAACCAGCTCAGCGAGCCTGTCGGCCACCCGTCGGCGGGCCGCGGCAACGTCCTTAGCGCCCGGTGTTGAGGGGGCGACGGCGGGTCCCCCAATCAGCGCGCTGGCTGCGGGAAGCCCGCCCACCACCATGATCAGTTCCCGGGTACCGAGTGCCGCGGCTTCACGAATGGCCGCAGTGTTGTCGGTGAGGGCGCGCTGCTGCCCGTCGGCGTCGGCGGCGGTCAGGAAACCTCCCCTGCACAGGCTCGACACCTCCAGGCCGGCTTCGCGGACCAGCCGTACCGCCTTGTCCAGGCCGGCTTCGGCGACCCGGTCACGCCATACGCCGATGTGCTGGAGGCCTGCGTCGGCATAGACCCGAACCGCCTCCTGCAGCGTGAGGCTCTTGGTGGTGGCAGTGTTGATGGATAGCCGACTGAAATCAAGTCTGCTCATGCGCTCACTCCGTAGGCGCTGAGCAGTTGGCCGAAGCGGTGGGCAGCCAGCTCCGGGTCGATCAGTAGGCCAGCGGTGTCGGCCAGCGTGAAGGTCTCAGTCAGGTGGAGCACGGAGCGCCCCGAATGCAGGCCGCCCACCATCTGGAAACCCGGCTGCTTGCCGTTGAGCCAGGACAGGAACGCTACCCCGGTCTTGTAATACTGGGTCGGGGCGCTGAAGATGTGCTTGCCGAGCTCCCGGGTCGAGTCGAGGATTACACGGCCCCGGGCGGCGTCGCCGTCGTCGTAGGCTTGCAGCGCCGCCGAAGCGGCAGGGTAAATCGCTGCGAAGATTCCCAGGAGAGCGTCTGAATGGTGGGTGCCGTCGCCGTGGATCAGCTCGGGATAGTTGAAGTCGTCTCCCGTGTAGAGCCGGACACCGGCGGGTAGGTCCGCGCGCAACGCCACCTCGTGGGCGGCATCCAGCAACGACACCTTCACCCCATCCACCGCCGCGGTATTCGCCGCGATGAGGTCGCTGAACGTCCGGGTCGCAGCAGCCACATCGTCGCTACCCCAGTACCCTGCGAGGGCGGGATCGAACATGGTCCCCAGCCAGTGCAGAATCACCGGCTCGTCGACCTCGGCGAGCAGCGTGCCATACACGTACACGTAGTCATCGGGACCGTCCGCGACGGCGGCAAGCGCCCGCGATGCCATCAGGATCACCTTCGCGCCAGCGCCGGACACTACCTTGATCTGCTCCCGGTAAGCCTCGATGACCGCGTCCAGGCCAGCGCGTCCAGCAGGGAGGCCCGCAAGATCCAGCTGGTCGGTGCCCGCACCACAGGCGAGGATGTCGCGCACCGACTTGCCGCGGGTGGCGGGAGCGTCGGAGGCTACGACGACGGCGGCTTCCGCTCCGGAACGACGGATCAGTTCCTGGGTGGCGGGCCAGTCCAGACCCATCCCCCGTTGCGCAGTGTCCATGGCATCAGCGACGCCCAGCCCGTAGGACCACAGTTCCCGTCGGTAGGCGAGGGTATGGTCCCAATCGAGCACGGCTGGGGAGCCGGGGGTGTTGTCCGCGGTGACGACGGGGATGACATGGGCTGCGGCGTACACGTGCCGAGAAGTCAGCGGCGCCACGGGCTTGGGCCACGACCTCACCTCCCGCAGTTCGCGCCGCTCAAAGGTCCCGTCCCGGGTAGGGAGGTGGATGGCGGTCACAGGGCGATCTCCGGAATATCGAGGGTGCGGCGCTCGGCCGAGGACTGCAGTCCCAGCTCGGCCAGCTGGACTCCGCGGGCGGCCGAAAGCAGACCAAAGCGGTGCTCGCGACCGGCGACGACGTCGCGCAGGAACTCCTCCCACTGCAGCTTGAAGCCGTTGTCCAGCTCGGCGTTGGCTGGAACTTCTTGCCACTGGTCCCGGAAGGACTCGGTGACGGGCAGGTCCGGGTTCCACACCGGCTTCGGGGTGTGGGCGCGCTGCTGGGCGACGCACTTGTTCAACCCGGCGACTGCCGAACCATGTGTTCCGTCGATCTGGAATTCAACCAGTTCGTCGCGGTAGACCCGGACGGCCCATGAGGAGTTGATCTGGGCAATGACGCTGTCACCCGCGGGGGTTTCCAGTTCGAAGATGCCGTAGGCGGAGTCATCGGCAGTCGCCTTGTACTCGTTGCCCTGCTCATCCCAGCGGGCGGGGATATGGGTGGCGGTCTTGGCGTTGACGCTGCGAACCTCACCGATGATGCCTTCGAGCACGTAGTTCCAGTGGCAGAACATATCGGTGGTCATGCCGCCGCCGTCTTCCTTGCGGTAGTTCCAGGAGGGCCGCTGGGCTGGCTGAATCTCGCCTTCGAAGACCCAGTAGCCGAACTCACCGCGGAGGGACAGGATGCGACCAAAGAACCCCTCATCGACTAGGCGACGGAGTTTCACGAGCCCGGGAAGGTAGAGCTTGTCGTGTACCACCCCGGCGGTCACCCCGGCGTCCCTGGCAATCCGGGCCAGCTCAACGGCCTCGCCAAGGGTTTCTGCGGTCGGCTTCTCGGTATAGATATGCTTGCCGGCCGCCATGGCCTTTTTGAGGGTCGCCGCACGCAGCGACGTCATTGACGCGTCGAAGACGATATCGACGGTGGGGTCATTGATGATGCCGTCCAGATCGGTGGTCCAGTGCTCCACCTTGTGCTGCTGGGCAAGGTCGCGGATTTTCGACTCGTTGCGCCCCACCAGGATGGGTTCCACCTGCACGCGGCTGCCGTCCGCAAGGAGTACTCCTCCAGCTTCGCGGATGGGCAGGATGGAGCGCAGCAGATGCTGGCGGTACCCCATCCGTCCGGTGATCCCGTTCATGGCGATGCGGAGGGTGCGAGTGCTGGTCATGGGTTGTCTCCCGAAAGCTTGGGCGGAAATGAATTAGAACCAAAAGATTGGAAAGCGCTTTCCACATTAGCCCTCTGCTTCAGAGTTCGTCAAGGGTCAGTCGAGTGTCATCAGTCCGCTTACATTGACCACACCTCAACCTGCCTGCTACCTTCCAAGAAAACGCTTTCTTCGGAACCTGCGCACCCCTCATTGCCTTCCAGCGCTCGCGTCCGGCTGCTCATTTCCAGAAAGGCTCGGGCGCCACATGACCCAACCCACCGTAGGAATCGAACCCCGCCCGGTGGCCATCGCCGGATATGGGGCGGGGGACATGGCAAACAGCATGGCATTCACCACCATCGGCATGTTCCTGCTCGTCTACTACACCGACGTTGCGGGCATTCCTGCAGCAGCGGCCGGTACCGTCCTGCTTCTTGCAGGGCTTTTCAACGGGGTCACCGATATCCTTGCCGGCCGCCTGGCTGACCGGAATTACCATCGCCGGCTCGGTAAATTCCGCCCGTTCCTCCTGTTTGGTGCAATCCCGCTCTCGTTGTGTGTCGCGATGTTTCACGTCCCCGGACTCGATCCCGCAGGCAAGTTGATCTACGCGTATGTCACCTACTTCGCGTTCTGCCTCGCCTACAGCATGGTCAACGTTCCCTACGGCGCCCTCGTTGGCGCCATGACACGCAACCCGCGGAGCCGCGCCCGGCTGGCCAGCGCGCGGACGATCGGGGGACTGGCGACCAGCTCAATCCTCGGTGTTTTCGTGGCGCCACTTCTGGGTGCGGGCGCCGACCTGCAGGACATTTTCACGACGCTCACCATTGGCTTCGCCATTGCAGGCACCGGCCTCTACCTCTTCTGCGCCCTGTCTACCCGGGAGCAACTCCATCAGGCGTCTCCGAAGCTCTCTCTCCGCCAGGCTGGTGCCGCGCTGAAGGGCAACACTCCCCTGCTGGTACTCTGCATCAGTTCCTTGCTTTTCATGACCTCAAATGTGGTCACCAATACGGCCAAGCTGTTCTATCTTAGGGACGTGCTGCAGCGGCTGGATCTCTTCCCGATAGTGGCCTTGGCGCAGGTCCTGCTCACGTTGACCCTCGCCGCAACCGCTCCACGCCTGGTTCACCGCTTCGGCAAGCGCAGCATCTATATCACCGGTGGGCTCACCAGTGCCGTCGGGGGAATCCTCGTCTTCGCCGCACCGACGGAGCTCGTCTGGGTCGCCCTGCTGGGGATTTTCCTCGCCCTCGCTGGTGCCGCCAGTGTGAGCATCATGGTCTGGGCCCTGATCGCCGACACGGTCGAGTACGGCGAGTGGAAAACAGGGGTGCGGTCCGACGGCATAAACTACTCCCTACTGTCCTCCACCCGAAAAATCGGGATGGCGTTCGGTGGCGCTCTGGCCGCCTTCGCGTTGGCCTGGGGCGGCTATCAGTCGGGCGCCGTCCAGCAGTCCGAAGCAGCACTGTTGGGCATTCGGGTAGCCGCGGGGCTCGCGCCGGCGCTTGCCATCCTGGCCGCAGTCGCAGTGATGGGTTGGTATCGCCTCACCGATCGCACCCACGCCGAACTGGTCGCCACCATCCAGGGTCGCCCCTCACCCTGAGCCGGTTCGACCCAGCATCACCCCGCCCAACCCTGCCCGGCTGCGACGACCTCCCTGCCGGGTTAGCCGGGCGGGACGGGACCAGTACTTCCACGGGCAACGACCTGCGGGCTGAAGGTCGTCGCAAGGCTGACGCCCTCATCTTCCTGCAGTACCGCTTTCATCCGTTCCCAGGCAGCCTCACCCAGTTCGGTGATAGGAACCGCAGCTGTAGTCAACGGAGGCGTGGTGTAGCGAGCAAACGGAATGTCATCGAACCCGGTCACCGAAATTTCGCCTGGTACGTCGACCCCCCGCTCATGAAGGCCGCTGAGCAACCCCATCGCCACCAGGTCGTTGAACGCGAGCACCGCAGTGGCCCCCGAAGCAAGAATTCGCTCAACAGATTCGTGTCCCTCCGCAAAACTCACGCCACCGGACAGTGTCTGGAGTTCGACGTCGGGATGCTCGGCCACGAACTGGGTCAACCCGTCCACGCGCAGCCGGTTCGAGGCGCTCTGCGCGGGCCCGGAGAGGAACGCCAGCCGCTTGTGGCCCAACTCCACCAGGTAAGAGGCAAGCTCCTGAATACCCTGCCCGTAGTTGGCGGAAAGGGACGGAGTATTCTCGATAGCGACCGTGCGGTTTATCAGTACCAGCGGGTGCAGCGCGGATGCCAACTCCTGAAGTTCAGCATCGCTCATGCGAGGGGCACAGAGCACGACGCCGTCACACCGCCGTCGCGCCTCGGCCGCGAGAATGGCTTCCTCGCTCAACACCTCCGAGGAGTCCGCGATCAGTACCCGGTACCCGTCCCTGGCCGCCGCCCTGCTGACACCGCGCAGCATGGCCTGGAACGTAGGGTTTCCGAGGTCTGGCACCACCACCCCGATCGTGTCGGTTTTCCCGAGGGCGAGTGACCGTCCCACCGAATTGGGATAGTACTTCAGCTCTGCCGCCGAATCGCGGACACGCTGGGCAATCACCGGATCTACTGTGAAGTTTCCGTTCATTACCCGGGACACCGTGGCGTGCGAAACTCCGGCGTGTTTGGCCACGTCGGCAATGCCGGTGCGACGTGTGGTGGATCGCTTAGCCATAAGACCGTCCTACATCCATTCGGTTCGGTGCTCCACGCTACGCCCTGTTGACGGATGCACCCTTACTTGATACAAACTATATAACGCTTTCAGAAAACGTTTTCTCGTTCAGCTGTTCGCATCCAGCTGGATCCCACACCCCGTTCCTGGAAAGGGATATCCTGTGACCAACGTTGACACAGTGGACCTACTGCCCGACTCTGCCTTGGCGAGCGCCGACGCCTCCTCCGATACCCGGACCCGGTTCGCGCTGATTGGCACCGGCGCCCGCTCCGAAATGTACATCGAGGCTATCCTCGATACTCACGCAGATGTAGCCACCCTCGTCGGCCTCAGTGACACCAACCCGGGCCGGGTGGAGCACTACCAGAACGTGATCCGCCACCTCACCAAGGCACCCGATTCGACGGTTCCCACCTTCCAGCCGGAGAATCTCACCGCGTTCATCCGTGACAATGACGTCCAGCGGCTCATCGTCACCACCCCTGATTACACCCACGCCGACTACATCGTTGAAGCACTTGAAGCGGGCGCCGACGTCGTCGTGGAAAAGCCACTGACCATAGATGCGGAAGGATGCCAGCGAATCACGGCGGCCGTCGAGCAGACCGGTCACAGCGTGGTTGTCACCTTCAACTACCGGTATTCCCCCCGCAACAGTGCGCTCAAGGAAGTCATCCAGAGCGGAGCCCTCGGGACGATCACCTCGGTGGACTTCAGCTGGATGCTCGACACCGTCCACGGCGCTGACTACTTCCGTCGGTGGCACCGCGAAAAGGACAAGTCGGGCGGCCTACTCATCCACAAGGCATCCCACCACTTTGACCTCGTCAACTGGTGGATCGACGACGTCCCGCAGCGCGTCTATGCCTCGGGAGCCCTCCGCTTCTACGGCGATAAGAACGCTGCGGCCCGCGGTCTCGGGGAGCGGAACGACCGCGGAACCCACGATGGGGCCGACGCGGATCCCTTCGCCCTGGACCTGAGAGAAGATTCCCGCCTCGAATCGCTTTACCTCAAGAACGAACACCACGACGGCTACCGACGCGACCAGGACGTCTTTGCCGGTGGCATCACCATCGAGGACAACCTGGCCCTCGTGGTCGACTACCAGCGTGGTTCCACCCTCTCCTACTCCCTCAACGCCCACAGCCCCTGGGAAGGCTACCGGGTCTCGGTTAACGGTACCGAAGGCCGCGCCGAACTCGAAGTGGTTGAGCGCGCAGCAGTGTCTGGCAGCGCCGAGAAGAAGGACGTGGTCGACCCCAGCGCAACGCCCGTCAGCGAGGACGACCAGGTTCGCCGCAACGGCGAGCGCCTCATCGTCCAGCGCCACTGGGAACCAGCATCCGAGGTCACCATACACAACGGCGAAGGGGCTCATGGTGGCGGCGACCGACTGCTCCTGTCCGATCTGTTCAACGGCCCTGGCGCCGACCCATTGGGACGCCCCTCCGGCTATATCGACGGTCTGAGCGCGGTCGCCGTCGGGATCGCAGGCAACGAGTCTCTGGCCAATGGCATGCCCGTGCGCATCCCCGATCTAGGCCTCGGCATGGACCTCCGGCGGACGCCATGACGGGCACCACGTCAATCGGCGATACCCCACCAGATCGGGGTACTGTCCTCGTGACGGGTGGAGCGGGCAGACTGGGGCGCAGCGTCGTCACAGGTCTCGCGGAGGCCGGCTACGATGTCGTCTCTGTGGACCGTGACAGGGCTCCCGAGGGCATCTTCCCCGCTGGTGTAATCCAGGAGGCCGCGGATCTACTGACCGACGGTGAGCCATTCCGAATCATCCAGGCCCACCGGCCAGACTCGGTGATCCATCTGGCGGCCATCGCCGTCCCCTTCAGCGCACCCGAAGACGTCATCTTCAACACCAACAGCCGGCTGGCGTTCACCGTACTCCAGGCAGCCACCGACCTGGGCGTCGGCAAGATCATTACGGCCAGCAGCCCCACAGTGCTCGGTTATGGCGCCCCGTCAGGGTGGCTTCCAGCCGCCTTTCCCCTGGACGAAACCACACCGCCCCAACCATGGAACGCCTACGCCCTGTCCAAACACCTGGCCGAGCAGATCATGGAGATGTTCACCATTTCGCATGGGGAGCGCAGCCGGTACGCCGCCTTCCGTCCGTGCTTCGTCATCTCCCCGGAAGAGTGGCGTGGGGCGCCAACACAGCAGGGTCATACGGTCGAAGAGCGGCTCGCTGATCCGGCGCTCGCGGCGCCAGCACTGTTCAACTATGTTGACGCCCGTGATGTGTCCGATTTCCTTGACGTGCTGCTCCAAAAGATGGACTCCATCCCCAACGGGCAAACCTTCTTTGTTGGCGCGGCTGACTCGCTGGCCACGGAGCCGCTGGCGGTCCTGCTACCGAAGTTCATCGCCAATAGTGGGCCCCTCGCTGAATCCTTAACCGGCACCCACCCGGCCTTCTCCGTCGAGAAGGCCCACCGACTGCTCGGCTGGTCGCCCCGCCGCAGCTGGCGTTCGGAGTTGCAGCCCTCCGGGTCGGATTCCCTCTCCCCCGCAGCACCGCCCACCCTCGATATTGCAGCCGAGCTGGCAACAGCCTCGCGCGGAAACCAGGTAAACCCATGAAATTCGACGGAGTTCTTTTCTTCCCAGTCACCCCGTTCTCCCCCGACAACACAGTCGATCTTGATGCCCTGAAAGAACATGTGGGCGCCAGAATGGAGCACCAGCCAGGCGGAGTGTTCCCGGCCTGCGGCACCGGCGAGTTCCACGCGCTCAGCATTGAAGAGGTCAGCGACGTGGTTCGCGCGACCGTCGAGGTCGTCGCTGGAGCTGTGCCGGTTGTCGCTGGCACCGGTGGGCCGCTGGGTCATGCGCTTGCCACGGCGCGTGCCGCCGAGCAGGCGGGCGCCGATGCCCTGTTGGTGCTGCCGCCCTACCTGGTCAACGGGCCCATTGCTGGTCTGATCGCCTACATCGAAACCATCGCCGCAGCAACCAGCCTCCCGGTCATCGTCTACCACCGCGCCAACGCACGCTTCACCGCAGCAGCGATGTCCCACCTCGCAGCGAACCCCAAGGTGATCGGTTTCAAGGACGGGGTGGGCGACGTCGGCCTCGCCCAGGAGATCGTGTCAGCCATCAAGGGTTCAGGGCGCGACGACTTCCTGTTCTTCAACGGGCTGCTCACCGCTGAACTCACCCAGGGCGCCTACCGGGGTCTGGGCATCCCGCTGTATTCCTCGGCAGCCTTCGCGATGGCCCCGGACATTGCCAACGCCTACTACAACGCCTACATCAACCATGATGAAGACCGGCGCCAGGAATTGTTGACCGGTTTCTATGAGCCACTGGTGCGTCTGCGTGATCAGACTCCCGGGTTCGGTGTATCGCTGATCAAGGCGGGACTCGGGTTGGAAGGCCACGCGTACGGATCGGTGCGCCCGCCCCTGGTCGATCCCACCGAGGATCAGCTGCTTGAACTCAAGCGCATCCTCGAGGTTGGACACACCCTGGTGTCCGCCCACACATGAGTGCCCGCATCACCGGGCTGACCACCCGGTTGCACACCATCGAGCTGTCCCGGCCGTGGGGTCCTGACGTTCCCGAGGTTCATGTCGTCTCCACTGAGGTGAGAACCGACGACGGTCGCACCGGGCTCGGCTTCTCGTGGACCCCCACCATCGGCGCCCACGCTGTCCAGGCGCTGCTGGAGCACGATATCGCCCCATTCATCAACGGGCTCGAAGCCAATCCGGAGATCGTCTGGGACCAGCTGTGGAAGTGGCTGCACGAGGCCGGCGGCGGCGGGCTCACCACCATTGCCATGGCGGGGGTTGACCTGGCACTGTGGGACCTGGCCGCGAAGGAACATAACTCCTCACTGGCCGGGTTGCTGGGTCAGCGCCAGGACGCCGTGAACGTCTACGGGTCGGGGGTGAACCTGCACTACACCCAGGATGAGCTGGTAGCCCAGGTGGGCCGGTGGGTTTCGGAAGGTAAAACTGCTGTCAAGATCAAGGTCGGCAAACCGCACATCCGGGAGGATGTGGAACGCGTCGCCGCCGTCCGGGACGTCCTTGGATTAGACCGGAAACTCATGATCGACGCCAACCAGCGGTGGGATCTGCCGACCGCACTGCGAGCCATTGATGCCTTGGAAGAGTTTGATCTGGAGTGGCTTGAGGAGCCTCTGCGAGCCGACGACCTCTGGGCATATGCCCGGCTGCGGAAGCACTCCCGCGTACCGATCGCCCTCGGGGAGAACGTCCACACCATCTACCGCTTCCGTGATTTCATCGCAGCCGAAGCCGTGGACATCATTCAGCCAAACATTGTCCGGGTGGGGGGTATTACTCCCTTCCGGCGGATCGTCGAACTGGCCCGTGCCCACAGCATCAAAATCACCCCACATTTGCTGCCCGAACTGTCGGGCCAATTGGCGCTCACCCTGGCCGAACCGACCTGGGTGGAAGATGTCGAGGACGCCTCGTTCGAAGGCCTTGGCGTACTGGCCGGACCCAGCCCAATCTCCATCATTAATGGGAAACTCACCACCACAGGGCAGGTTGGCCTCGGCCTTCGCTTCGCCCCCTGAAACCATCCGGTCAGCATCAGCACAGACCGCTGACCCATCTATTGGAAGAGGAACACATCGTGACCACCACTTCAGAGCTCAATGAGCTCACCAAAGCCGCCACTGCCGCGGCGGCCATTGCTGCAGCAGCCACCGACGCTGAGCGTGCCACCTGGCTGATCGCCGCTGCCGACGCACTGGATGCGAACGCGGACGAACTGGTAGCTCTTGCCGATACTGAAACCCGGTTGGGGCCAGTCCGCCTGAAGGGCGAGGTTGGTCGAACCACCGGCCAGTTGCGTCTCTTCGCGCAAGTGATTACCGAGGGCTCCTACCTGGAGGCCATCATCGATCACGCCGATTCGTCGTCGACCCCGCCGAAACCGGACCTGCGGAGAGTGCTCCGCCCGCTGGGACCGGTCGGAGTCTTCTCTGCGTCGAACTTCCCGTTCGCCTTTTCCGTCGCGGGCGGCGATACGGCCTCAGCCCTCGCCGTCGGTTGTTCGGTCATAGTGAAAGCCCACTCGGGGCATCTGAAGTTGTCCGAGCGCACCGCAGAGATCGTCACCGAAGCGCTGGACACTGCTGGCGCCCCACGCGGCATTTTCGCCCTGATCAGCGGGCGGAGCGCTGGTACCGAATTGGTCCAGCATCCGGCCATCAAGGCAGTCGGCTTCACCGGCTCCATCCCCGGCGGGCGTGCCCTGTTCGACCTGGCGGTGTCGCGGCCCGACCCGATTCCGTTCTACGGTGAACTGGGTAGCCTGAACCCTGTCGTCCTGACCGCCGCCGCCGTCGCGGCGCGCGGCGGCGAACTTGCCGAAGGCCTGGCGGGCTCGTTCACCATGGGCGCGGGACAGTTTTGCACCAAGCCCGGGCTGGTGTTCATCCCGGCAGGCACCGACTTCCCGGCGCAGGTTGCTGCGACTGCTGGAACCAGGGGCGAGGCGCCAATGCTCACCACCAGGATTGCCGAGGCCTACCCCGACGGCCTCCGTCAACTGGCCGACCAGCCGGGTGTGGAGGTCATCAGCGGCGAGGTCGCCCAGCAGTCAAGCAGCGGTGACGCTGCCCCCGTGGTCTTCGCCACCAGCGCTTCAGCGGTCCTGGCCAACCCCGAGACCATCCTGGAGGAGTGCTTCGGCCCCACCACGGTACTCATTGAGTACACCGATCAGGACGAGCTCACCGCTGCTCTCGAAAAGGTGCCCGGCAGCCTGACCGGAACGATCCACGCTAAGGCTGGCGAGGACGTCACGGCACTGGTGACGCAACTGTCAGGTCTCGCCGGCAGGGTGCTGTTCAATGGCTGGCCCACCGGTGTCGCAGTGAACTGGGCCCAGCAGCACGGCGGTCCGTGGCCCGCCACGACCTCCCTTTTCACCTCGGTGGGCGCGACGGCGGTCCGCCGGTTCCTGCGTCCCGTCGCCTATCAGGACGCACCAGAAGCAATGCTCCACCCGGCACTGCAGGAGGAGAATCCACTCAACATCCCCCGCCGGGTTGACGGTCAGCTCACCGTCTCCAGCTAGCGTCCACCAATACCGAAACCGCCCTACAGCTGAAGAGTTGTGGGGCGGTTTCGGTTGCCTACCCCGATGGTTGGCCAGCGTGGGTCAACGCTGAGCACATCAATCCCCGCGTCGCCCACCAGCACCGTGTCCTCGATTTTCACGCCGGGAGCCGACGGGTTCCAGGTAAAGGCCTGGTTGGCCAGCACCTCGTCGTCAGTAGCTGGCGTGGCCCGGGGGTCTCTCCCCGCGTAGCCCGCCGGACCACCCTGGTGATGCAGTTGCCATTGGTCAGCACCAAAACCGTGCTTCTGATAGGACGCCTGGAGCACGCTGAAGGCTTCATTCAACCGCGTACCGGGCACTGTTGCGTTGAAGATATCCCGCTCCACCAACGCGATCCGCCGTTCGGCGTCGAGCGCTGCTGCAGTTGCACCACCAAACCGCACCCACCGGGTAACGTTTGCGACCATGCCGTGACGGCGCGCGCAGACCACCACCATGGCCCCGGCCCCCAGCGATGATTTGGTGGGCAGTGGATGCCGGAAGGCCGACCGGCTGCTGCCGTTGCACAGCAGGACGAGGGGCTCAGCACCAGCGGCGGTCACCAGCCCGGCCAGGGCAGCTACTACCTCCCGCTCCGTGGTCTGCGGCGTCACCGTTGCCAAAACGTCGGTCAGGATCGTTGCGACCTCCCGGTTCAGCGACCGGTACCTGCCGAGTTCGACGGGCAGGAGGCTGCGGCGGGCGGCACGCAGGTCGCGGCTCACCTCCGCTTCGGCAACGGCGGAGATTCCGGTCCCGAACCAGCCGGCGACGTCGTGCAGCGGCTGATGCCACGGCACCTGGTGGAGCGCGAGCCCGGGCGGAAGCTCCTCGGCCGTGAGCCGTTCGATCTCGTTATTGAAGGTCACCAGATGATCCCCGTCGCGGGTCACCAGCACAGCAGCCACCGGGTCCCCGGCCAGACTAATGTGAACCCGGCTACCGCCGAGATACCAGGTCAGGACCGTGTTGGTGGTCAGAAGAACAGCTTCGTGGCCTCGCCGTTCAAGGGCCGCCAGAACCCGGCTCCGTTTGGTTTGCCGGTCGGCTGCCTGATCCGCTGCGGTGGGTTGATCCTCCGGATTGCTGGGCGCAGGGAGCGCAGGGTCACCGACCAGCATGCCGCCGCTCACTTCCGGCCCATGGTGCGATTGAGGAGGGCTTCGATACCTGGGGCGTCGAGCCTGCCATCGGCGACCATGACCTTGACGGTCCTGGTCAGCGCGGACCCCGGTTCGAGGACCACCGGATGCTCCCAGGCCAGCGACAGGCCGACGCCGGGGTATCCCTCCAACCTGACGAACCAGGGGTCGGGCGCCTCCGGGGAGGCCAGGAACAGCAGGGTCGCGTCGCTGCCGCCAAACTGGGCGTCAACTGCCAGCCACGGGGAGGTAGTTCCGTGGACGCCCGCTTCCCCGGCAGCGTCGGCCGTGTGGATGTTGGTTTCGCTCACTGGGGGCAGCCGCCAGAAGAACCCACCGTAGCCGCCTCCTGTCCGCCCGTTGGACCCTGGGCTGCCGAGCTCCACCCGGGTCCCGCGAGCGGTGAGGGTGAACTCCAGGGTGAGTAGCCAGGTGGAGCGGTCCACCTGGGCCCAGGACCAGCGGCGTATTTCATCCAGCAGGACCGATTCGTCAGGTCCGGTCCAGACCAGGGCCTCGGTGAGCGTTGTGCCGGTTGCCTCCGAGCCGGTGGATTCGATGCGCCCGTGGTCGTCCCGCCAGATGTACCCGGCCGCTTCCCTGCGGTAGGTGCGGCCGCCCCAACAATTTACGCCGTTGACATCCTGGATGGCGACTCCCGCGCCCAGGTGCCAGACATGGTCCAGTGGCAGATGGTCGGTGACGACCGTGCCGGCAAGAGTGCGTACCGGGTGGAGGTATGGTCGGGGGGCCAGCGGCGGCGCGATGGTGCTGCCGTCGCGATGGTCGGCGACGGTCTTTCCGTCGAGCGTGAAGCTCTTGGCTGAGGAGGTCGCCCCGGTCCACTCCGGGACGAGTTCGCTGAAGAGGGCCTGCGCCCGCTGTGCACGCCGAATCAGGGATTCGACGTCGTGCACCACCGGGTGGGCGTCATCTGCGTCGCCCTGCCAGGTGATGAATCTGAACGGAATGGCGCGGGGTGCTTCGGCGGTCCGAATAGCCTCCATGACGGTCATGAAAGCGCCTGCGGATTCGAGCGGGCTCAGGAGGGGAACGCCTTCGGAGCGGTGGGCCAGCAGGTTCTCGAGCAAATCGGTTCGGCCGAAGTATTCAATCTGGTCGCCTGCGGCTGTGGTGACAGCGAGCTCATCCTCGGTGTAGTAGAAGACGATCCGCCCGCTGGTGCCTTCTACCGTGACGCTGGGGCGTTCCTGGGTTGACGCGGCCAGGGTCAGCGCGCAGAGTACTGTCTGCCCGGAGGCGGTGCGGATTCGCAGGGCCGTGGTGTCGTCGCTTTCGATCTCGTGCGCGCGGAACAGGTCGGTCTCGACCGACAAGATGTCGGCCCGGGTGCGGGCGCCGGCCACCCGGAGGGCAGTTGCCACGGCGTGGGCAAGGGGGTTGGTGGCTACACCGTCAACTACATCTTCGCCGTCGAGGGTTCGTTTGCCGGCCCATCGGGACCGTTTGAAATATCCTCGGCTACGGACCCAGCGACCTTCAGCACTGATCCCGCGCACCGAGCCGATCTTTCCGGTGGAAACAAGTTCATCAATACGGTCCAGGGCCAGGGAGCCCAGGCTCTGAAACCCGGTTTGGACTACTGAAGCCGAGTCGGCTGCAGCGGCAAGGAGGTCCTCGAACTGCGCCATCGACGCGACGGGGGGCTTTTCCAGGTAGACGTCGCTGCCCAGGGTGAAAGCGGTCTGGGCGAGCGGGGCGTGCGACTGGATGGGAGTTGCAATGATCACGATGTCCGGCTTGGCTCCCGAATAGGCGAGGGCGTCGAGATCGCGGTACACCCCTACTGAAGCATCAAGGGTGTCGGGCTGAGGTGGTGTTGGATCCGCGACGGCGACCAAACGCGTCCGTCCCTCCGCCTCCAGCCGGGCGAGGTTGGCCAGGTGGCGCGCTCCATACCCATGCACGCCAACCAGGGCTACCGTCGGAACCGGCTGCATCACCGTGTGATGGGGGGTTGCTGCGTGAACATCGGGGAGGGCCATCAGTTGATCTTTCTGTAGATAAGCGGCCGGGAACAGGTGGGAGGGGACGGCGTCATGCCATCCCCTCCCACCTGAGGTTTCCTAGCCTGCGCTGATCAGGTTTTCGATCTCGCTGGTCATCTGCTCGGTTGCCTGCTCGGGTGTCAGTGTCTCGAAAAGCACCTCCGAGACGTACCGGCCCACGACATCCTGCACGCCGCCGGCTCCGACAGGCGAAGGCAGCGGGGCCTCAGCCATGTCAGGACGAATCTCGTCCAGGAAGGACACCACTGACTGGTCTGCCTCACCCAGCTCAGGGGTGATTGCCTCGGCCATGTCAGGGTTCACCGGGACCCCACGGTCAACAAGCATTACCTTTGCCGCTTCGGCGTCGTTGGCGAGGAAGTTCACAAACTCGGCTGCCGCTTCCTTGTTTTCTGACTGCTCTGAAACGGACCAGTACATAGAGGCCTTGTAGTACATACCGTTATCGGCTGCATTGCCTGACTCCGATGGAACACGGAGCATGGTGATGTCGCTGTCAGACGCCGTACGTAGGGCGGCCAGCTGGTTGGACCAGTACCAACCCATCCCTGCGCGGTTGGTGGGGAACTCGCCGGCTTCAAAAGTTCCCGAGGAGTTCTCGGTGAACTCGGAGGCGGTAGGTCCGCCGCCGTCGTCGCGCACGGTCAGAAGGTGCTCAAACCAGGAGGTGACGTTCTCCGGGCTATAGCCGACTCCGCCGTCTTCCTCGTTGTAGAGGGACTCGCCCTGCTGGCGTAGCCAGATGCGCAGGTCAACGTCCTGCGCTCCAAACTCGGTGCCAAGGGCATCACCCCCCAGCTTCTCCTCGAGTTCTGCCGAGATGTCGTAGTAGTCATCCCAGGTCCAGGTACTGTCATCCGGTAACTCCATACCGGCTTCCTCGAACAGACCCTCGTTCACCATGACCACGTAAGCGTTCTGGCCGGTACTCAACCCGTAGAGGCCATCCTCGTACCGGCCCAGGTTCAGGGCCGACTCGTCGAACTTGCCAAGATCCAGGCCCGGGAGCTCGCTCAGATCGGCGAGGGCGCCGCGGCCGGCGTACTCCTGAAGATACTTCTCATCCATGGTGATGATGTCTGGAGCGTCGCCACCTGCAGTTGTGGTCGCCAGCCGGTCCCAGTAACCGCCGAAGTCGCCGTACTCACCGGAGATGGTGACACCCTCATTGTTCTCCTCGAACATGGAGATCAACTGCTCATTGGCCTCATGGCGGGGGTCTGAGCCCCACCAAGAGAAGCGCATGTCTGCAGCGCCGGAGGCGTCACTGGCGCTGTCGCTACCCCCACCGCAAGCGGTCAGTCCCAGCCCGAGCGCCATGGCCATGGCCACCGCGCTGCGGCTCTTATTAGTGCCTGAGAATTTCGTCATTGATTTCCTCTTCTGTGATTTGTTCGACTGCATTGTGGATTCGATTGATCTTGTGGGCGGAATGACTAGCTCTGGATCAGGGCTTCAATCTCAGCGGTCATCTGTTCTGCCGCCTCGGCGGGGGTGAGGTTCCCGAACAGCACTTCCGAGTCGTAGCGGAGGATCACGTCCTGAACCCCGCCAGCACCTACCGGTGATGGGGCGGGACTGGTGGCGACACTCGATTCGATCTCTTCCAGGAAATCGACAACTGCCTGATCCGCCTCGCCGAGCTCCGGCCGGACGGCGGCTGCCATGTCCGGGTTTACTGGCACGCCGCGGTCGACCAGCATCTTCTTGGCTGGCTCCTCATTGTTGGCGAGGTAGTTCACGAAGTCCGCTGCGGCGTCCTGATTCTCGGACTGGCTGGAAATTGACCAGTACATGGATGCTTTGTAGTACATACCGTTATCGGCTGCATTACCTGCCTGAGAAGGCGCACGCAGCATTCGAACGTCGCTGCCCGACGACGCCCTGAGGACGCCCAACTGGTTGGACCAGTACCAACTCATTGCCGTTTTGTTTGTCGGAAAGCTTTGACCTTCAAAGGTTCCGGCCTGTGCCTCAGTCCATTCGGATGGAGACGTTCCGCCAGCCTCGTCACGGACCTTCAGCAGGTGCTCAAACCATGACTCAGCTCCTGCGGGGGTGTAACCCACCCCATCGTTGGTGTCGTTGTAGAGAGCCTCACCCTGCTGGCGCAGCCAGACCCGCAGGCTGCCATCCGGTGAGTTTCCGTAGTCGGAGCCACTCACCCCGTCGAGGTTTTCGGAGAGTTCCTTGGAGATCTGGTAGTAGTCATCCCAGGTCCAGGTAGTGTCGTCGGGAATTTCAACCCCCGCTTCTTCAAAGAGATCAGCGTTGACCACGACGGTGAGCGCATTGCGTCCGGTGCTCAAGCCGTACAGCCCGTCTTCAAACCTGCCCAGGTCGAGTGTTGTTTCGTCGAACTTGGACAGATCGAGGTTCGGCAGCTCGGAGAGGTCAGCCAAAGCACCGCGGCCTGCGTATTCCTGCAGGTACTTTTCGTCCATCGTGATGACGTCAGGCGAGTCGCGGCCCGCAGTGGTGGTGGCGAGACGGTCCCAGTAGCCGGAGAAGTCCGAGAACTCCCCTTCAATGGTGACGCCCTCGTTGGCAGCCTCATAATCCTCAATGATTGCTTCATTGACTGCATGGCGGGGGTCTGATCCCCACCACGAGAACCTAAGGCTGCCGTCCCCCTCGCTCGCGCCACCACCGCCGCAGGCGGCGAGTGAAAGGCTGAGGCCGGCGACCATGGTGACTGCGGTGGCGGTCTTGATACGGGTTGAGAAATTCTTCATCGAACGCTTCTTTCCTTGCGCGCCGGATGACGCTGCATACGTGCCGTAATTGGTTTACTTACCGCCGGTGGTGGCGATGCCCTTGACGAGATACTTCTGGCCGAGCAGGAAGACCAGGAAGATCGGAAGCAGGGAGACAATCGACATGGCGAACAAGGAACCCCATGAGGATGTGGCGGTCGAATCGACGAAGGAGCGCAGGGCGACAGGCACCGTGTACATCTCCGGATCGGTCAGGTAAATCAGCTGGCTGAAGAAGTCGTTCCAGGTCCATATGAACGTGAAGATGGTGGTAGTGGCCAGCGCTGGAAGCATCAGCGGGAGGATGATCTTGCTGAAGATCTTGAAGTGGCCGCAACCGTCGATCCGGGCAGCCTCATCCAGCTCTCTGGGCAGGCCGCGAATGAACTGGATCATCAGGAAGACGAAGAATGCATCAGTGGCCAGGAGTTTCGGGAGGATGAGCGGGACAAAAGTATTCACCCAGCCGAGCTCAGAGAAAATGATGTACTGAGGCACAATCACCACGTGGATCGGGAGCATGATCGTCATCAGCATGATGGCGAAGAGCACGCTCCTCTTCCTGAACCGTAGTCGCGCAAAGGCGTATGCGGCCAAGGAGCAGGAGACCAGGTTGCCGACAATGGAACCGAGGACCACGATCATCGAGTTGATCATGTAGTGACCAAACGGCGACTGCAGGGCGTTCCAGCCCTCAACATAGTTGCTGACCTCGAAGTGGGTGAGGAACAGACCGGTGAGGCGGAAGATCTCGTCGTTGGGACGAAGTGAACTGACAAGCATCCACAGCAACGGGTACAGCATGACGAAGCCGAAGACGATCAGGATCGCGTGTTTGATCAGACGGTTCCTGCGGCCGTTGTCTTTGGGCTTGACAGCCCCTTGGGGGGATGGTGAAGGGGACGTTTCTGGCCGTTCGGGGACTGGGGGTACCTGTCCCTCGCTGGCCTGCATATTAGTCGTCATAGAACACCCAGTATTTCGATGCGATGAAGTTCAGGAAGGTGAAGACAGCGATGATGACCAGGAGTAGCCAGGCCATCGCTGAGGCATAGCCCATGTTGAAGTTTCCGAAACCCTGTTGGTAGAGATACAGGGTGAAGAACATGGTCGAGTCGCTTGGCCCGCCTGTCCCGCCTGAGACCACGAAGGCTTGGGTGAAGGACTGGAAGGCGCCGATGATCTGGAGCACCAGGTTGAAGAAGATGATGGGGGTCAGCAGCGGGATGGTAATGGTGGCGAACTGCCGCACCTTCGAGGCGCCGTCCACTGAAGCAGCCTCGTAATACATGGTGGGAATCTGGCGGAGGCCTGCCAGGAAGATGATCATCGGTGCGCCGAAGGTCCACACATTGAGGATCATCAGGGTGCCGAGCGCGGTCGAGGGGTCGGAAATCCATCCCATGCCATCAATGCCGACCAGGGCGAGTACCTGGTTGATCAAGCCGTCGTTGCCGAATATCTGGCGCCACAGGACGGCGATAGCAACCGATCCGCCGAGCAGTGATGGGAGGTAGTAGATGGATCGATAGAATCCAAGCCCTTTCATCCCACGGTCCAGAACCAGTGCCAGCGCGAGTGCCGCAATGAGTTGAAGGGGTACTGAGATGAAGACGTAAAGGAAGGTGACCTTCAGGGAGTTCAGGAGCCGGGAGTCCTGCATCATCCGGATGTAGTTGTCCAGGCCGATCCATTCGGGAGCCTGCAGGAGGTTGTAGTTCGTAAATGAAAGATACAACGACGCCGCCATCGGGCCGACCGTGATTAGTGCAAGACCAAGGATCCACGGCGCCAGGAACAGATAGGAGGCGCGTTCTTCCTTCTTCTCAGCGTCGGTAAGTTTGCGCTTGGGCCCCTTGGGGCCGCGCTTCATTTGGGATAGTTCACCTAAGGCTGACATTACCCGCCCTTACCGCCCGCAGGGGAAAGTGAGCGGGCGTATCAGTTGGGAAGTTATCTGGCACCGTACCCATTCCGCCTCCTATCGAATCGTCATTGGTCCTAGTAGTCTTTAGCGAACCGAGAAAACGGTTTCTCAGGCGGCCTTAGTAGACAGTAACGTGTGACGTGTCCCACGTCAAGGAAAGCGGTTTCCAACAGGGTCGGTCAGTCACATAACTCAGCAGTGGAGCTCGCGCAGATGCTTATAGAAGGCCGACTTGAGCTCGAATCCAATGCCTGGCGCGTCCGTCGGACTGGTCCGCCCTCCCTGCACCACAGCCTGGTCAGCAAATCCGCCGGTCGGGAAGAACTCGCCGGGATACGACTCGTTGCCGCCCAGTTTGAGCGCCGCGGCGATATGCAGGGCAAACTGATGGCCACCATGCGGAATACAGGATCGGGGGGACCAGCCGAAGTCCGGGAGGATCGCCTGAATTCGAAGGTACTCAACCAGCCCGTAACCCAGCACCGGATCAAACTGGAGAATATCCAGTTCGGGCCTCATGCCGCCGTAGCGCAGGAGGTTACGGGCATCAGGCAGCGAGAAGAGGTTCTCTCCGGTCGCCATCCGATGCGGGTACCGTTCGCCGAGGCTGGCTTGCAGCTGATAGTCGAGAGGATCCCCAACCTCCTCGTACCAAAAGAGGTTATATGGCGAAATTGCCTCGGCGTAGGCCAGCGCAGTATCCAGATCGAACCGCCCGTTGACGTCGACGGCGAGGTTCTGCCCGCCACCCATAACCTCCATGGCGGCTTCAATCCGCCGCAGGTCCTCCGCGAGGCTTGCTCCGCCGATTTTCATCTTGGCGACCGTGTAGCCCAGATCCAGGAACTTCTTCATTTCATCCTGAAGTTCCGGCAGGCCCTTTCCGGGGGCGTAGTACCCGCCGGCAGCGTAGACAAACACATCTTCGTCAGGGGAACCGTCGCCGTAGTGGTCCGAGAGATAGCGGTAGAGCGGTTTGTCATCAATTTTGGCGACGAGGTCGAACAGTGCCATATCGAGGACGCCGACGGCGACCGATCGCTCGCCGTGACCGCCCGGCTTTTCGTTCTGCATCACGATCTCCCAAATCTTCTCCGGCGAAAAGTTGCTGCCATCCTCCCGAAGAATGTCTGCTGGGTCCGCGGCCATCAACCGGGGAATCACCCGCCGTCGCAGAATGTCACCGGCACTGTATCTGCCGTTGGAGTTGAAGCCGTACCCCACCAAGGGCTTTCCATCGCGAATCACATCGCTGATCACAGCGATAATCGAGACGTCCATCATGCTGAAATCAACCCAGGCATTGCGCATCGTGGAACTGATGGGCAGCGTGTCCTCGTGGATGGAAACGATCTTCATTGATTTACCTCCGGTGTTATAACTTATAACCTAGGCGGGGACGCTATCAACGCGTTGACGACCTGTCAATGATCGCGTCAGAAGGAGCGGGTGCTGCGTGGACAATGAAGCTGTGATGTACAAGACCAAGAGCGACCTGGCCTACGCGGAGGTGCGGAGCCGGATTTTGTCGGGCGCGTTGCCCCCTGGATCCCTCCTCCCCCAGCGGCAGCTGGCAGCATCCCTCGGCATGAGCCTGACCCCGCTCCGCGAGGCGCTCAAGCGCCTCATGACCGAGGGGCTGGTTGATCTCGAGAGTCACCGGGATGCTCGGGTCTCGACCATCGACTCGCAGGAAGTCCGGGACTTCATGGATGTCCGGTTAGCGCTCGATCCATTTGCCGCCCAGCTGGCGGCCGAGCGCTACACGGAATCCGACGTCGCCGTGATGGAAGAAGCTTTCAAGAACCTTCTTCCTGTTACCCGCACCCACGGTGATGCGGCCCTGAGCGCCCACCGGGAATTTCATGCGTCAATTTACCGTGCCACCCACAATCCCCGCTTGATCCACCTGCTGGATGAAACCTGGGATCAGTCTGATCGGTACCGCCGGCTCGGACTTGCCCGGCCGGAGGGCGAATCCTTGCGCGCCCAGGACCATGACGAGCATGCCGACCTGTTACGGCTCGTTCTTGCTCGCCGGCCGGAAGCTGCGAGGGATCTAATGGAGGGTCACGTGCGGCGCAGCGTGATCTCGTTGGCGGCGGACAGCCTCACCGGGGATTGACTGAGTGCCCTGCCTACTGCTTCGCTCTCTTGTATAACAAGTCAAGAACTTGTAATATCGGATGAAAATTTCAACGTCGGGACATTTTCATGGACACTCTCCTCACCTCTTCCGATCCTCTGGCCGCTGTCTCGGGCGGGGAGGAGTCCTCTGACCGGATCCGGTACGTCAAACTCGCCACCCTCACCCTCCCGCTCAGCACCCCTATCAGCGACGCCAAAGTGCTCACCGGACGCCAAAAGCCTATGACGGAGATCGTCTTCCTCTTCGCCGACATCTACTCGGAGCAGGGGCACCATGGAACCGGTTTTAGCTACTCCAAACGAGCCGGCGGGCCAGCCCAGTACGCCCATGCCAAAGAAGTGGCGGCAAACCTTTTGGGCCAGGATCCCAATGACATTGGCAGGGTCTATCAACTGCTGTTGTGGGCCGGGGCATCGGTCGGCCGCAGCGGGGTTGCCACCCAGGCAATCGCCGCGTTGGACATTGCGCTCTACGATCTCAAAGCGAAGCGGGCAAACCTTCCCCTGGCCAAGCTTCTGGGTGCCTACCGAGACTCAGTGAAGACCTACAACACCTCGGGCGGCTTCCTGCAGGCGTCAGTCGATGAAGTGAAAGAGCGAGCCACAGCGTCTTTGGCCGAGGGCATCGGTGGAATCAAGATCAAAGTGGGGCACCCTGACCCGGCAGTAGACCTGACCCGCGTTGCGGCGCTTCGCGAACATCTCGGGCCCACCGTCCCGCTGATGGTCGATGCCAACCAACAGTGGGATCGGCCCACGGCGATGCGGATGGGACGCACGCTCGAGCAGTTCAACCTCACCTGGATTGAGGAACCGCTCGATGCCTATGACGCCGAAGGACACGCCCAGCTGACCCAGGCCCTGGATACACCCATCGCCACGGGTGAAATGCTCTCCAGCGTCAACGAACACCTCGACCTCATCACCCATCGATCCGCCGACATCATTCAGCCCGACGCACCACGCATCGGCGGCATCACCCCCTTTCTGCGGTTGGCGGCCCTCGCCGACCAGGCGGGCCTCCAACTCGCGCCACATTTCGCCATGGAAATTCACCTTCATCTCGCTGCGGCATACCCCCGGGAACCGTGGGTGGAACACTTCGAGTGGCTTAACCCGCTCTTCAACGAGCGGCTCCAAACGATTGACGGCCGCATGATCGTTCCAAACCGGCCAGGGCTGGGATTCACCCTCAGCGAACAGGCCGCGGCGTGGACCTCCGACACAGTGGAATTCGGCACCCGATGACCACCCTCGCCAGTCGGGTCGTCGAAGACCTGAGGCAAAGCCTGCTCGACGGGCGCCTGGTGCCGGGGGACAAGCTGCCATCCGAGTCCGCGCTGGAGAAACAGTTCTCAGTCAGCCGAACGGTGGTGCGGGAGGCCCTCTCCCGCCTTCAAACGGCAGGTCTGGTGGAGACCTACCGCGGCAAAGGGACCTTTGTTCTGACCCGACCGAGTGGACAACCGTTCGCCGTCGAACCCGGAGAAATACGCTGCCACCAGGATCGCCTGGATCTCGTGGACTTCAGGATCGGCGTGGAGACTGAAATTGCCGCTCTCGCAGCCCGTCGCCACACGGTGGTGGAGCTGGGTGCCATCGAGAAGGCGCTGGCCGCATTTGGTGCTATCGAGCAGTCCCCTCGCGCCGCCGTCGAAGCCGACTTCGCCTTCCATCGCAGCATCGCCGTCGCGGCCCACAATCGGCTTTATCTGGACCTCGTCGTCTCGCTGGGCGCGTCAATGATCACCATGCCGCAGACCCGGCTGGTGCCGGAGAATCCGGAATCTGCGGCCAGCCGTTTCAACGTGGTGAGCCACGAGCATCTCGTCATTTTCACCGCAATCGGCGACAGAGATCCGCAAGGCGCTGCCGCAGCGATGCGTACCCACCTCACCAATTCGCGGCTTCGGCTGGCCTCCACCACGGGTCAGGCTTAGGGCATTGAGTCAGCCCAGCGCGATTGGCGGGTATGAGGACTGGCCCGCGTTCATGGCGACCCAGGACCGCTACACCCCCGCCGACAGCACATCGAACCGGGTCGCAGCAGCGCTCGGCGTGCCCGCGGTCACCCCGCTCAACCATGACCGCGACCTCTTCTGGCACGACGACGTCATCGTCGATGGGGTACGGATCCGCCACCTTGGCTGGCAGCTGCCCTTCGGCCCTCTGACCAGGGCCACGCTGCTGATCCCGCTGCACCACACCGGGAAACTGCCCGGCCTACTCTGGCTGAACTGCCACGGAGGCAACAAGTGGCTCGGGGCGGAACGTTTGGTCGACATTGGCCCGGACACCTCGCCCGACGTCGTCGCGCTCCAGCACAAGCTTTATGCCGGACGTGCAGTCGCCAACGACTTTGCCAGGGCCGGTTTCGCGGTCCTGGTGCACGATGCGTTCAGCTGGGGTAGCCGGCGGTTTAATCTCGATCCTGCACCCGGCCGGGCCGCCGATGCCCTGCGCGCCGCCACCGCTCTGTGGGCCAGCCAAGGGGTGCAGGCTGGCCAGGAGCTGAAGTACAACACCTTGGCCGCCCACCACGAGAACACCGTGGCGAAGGCCGCTGCGCTCCTGGGCACCAGCTATGCAGGGATGGTGGCCTACGAGGACCTGACGGCGCTCAGTGTCCTGCGCGGCCTGCCGGGAGTCGACGCGACCCGGATTGGGACTGGGGGGTTCTCCGGCGGGGGTGGACGCGCGTTGGTGTTGGCGGCGATCGCCGGGGATCTGGATGCCTGCGTGATCGCCTGCATGATGACCACCCATGAGTCGCTGTTCCCCGCCCACCTTGAGAGTCACTCCTGGCTATTAAGCACCCCGGGTCTCGCCACGGTCTCCGACTGGCCCGATCTGACGACGCTCGCGCCGGGCACCCACTTCCTGATGCAGTACGCCCTCGATGACGACCTGTTCCCGGTCGAGGGCATGCGGGCGGCGGACCGCCGCCTGCGGGAACTGCACCACGACACTGCCGACCGCTACCGTGGTGCGTGGCACGCTGGCGGCCACGTGTTCACGGCTGAGTTCCTCACTCAGGCTCGTGATCACTTCCTCGACGTCCTGCATTAGTCCTCGGGCTTGTCCCAGTCCTTGCGATGCTGCCTTACATTCACGGTCAGGACGGTGAACAGCAGGCACCCCATCCCTGCCACGAACAGTGGTGGCAACAACCATGTCACCACCCCCGAGACAGCCAGGACCACCACGATCAGCACCCCGCCCACCGGGTCGCCGCTCAGCATCCGAACACCCTCGAGGACTGCCGCCTTCCAGCCGCGTTCGGGTGCCCAATGGTAGCCCGTCTGCAGCAGGATCAGCACGGTCAGCGCGAGGCCCAAAATTCCGACGGCGAGGATCACCGGCCACGCGAACAATACCTGGGCCAGGGAGAGGAAGATGTTCAACCCGAGGAGCCCGGCGACCACTACTGCCACCGCGCCGACCACCAGACCGCCAGGCAATGCCCGTAGAAAATCGGCGCCGTAGTCCCGCACTGAACTACGCTCTGCCCGAAGGTACCGCTGCAAGTGTCGGGTGCCGGCGGCGATTGCTGCCG
Source organism: Arthrobacter sp. TMT4-20 (assembly GCF_054510775.1). Taxonomy (NCBI): domain Bacteria; kingdom Bacillati; phylum Actinomycetota; class Actinomycetes; order Micrococcales; family Micrococcaceae; genus Arthrobacter; species Arthrobacter sp. TMT4-20. The sequence continues at coordinate 30,908 of NZ_JBTNDW010000007.1, forward strand.
GAAGGGTGATGATCGGGAGCCCGGCGAAGGCGGTGAGCACGCCCGCCCAGATCACCTGCGCGAACAGTTCAACCCCTTTGGTGGCGCCTGGCCACTTCGATTCGGTGCCGTCCGGTTCCGGTGGCATAGTCTCCCGGCGACGCCAGCCAACCATCACGTTTTACCCGGTGGCGTGGGGCCAATCGACGCGCGGCATGAGGCACAGCTAAGTGAAACCATAGCTACAGCATGACAGGCTCTGGCGCCGAGGGTGAAGTGGGAGCAGACTGTGGGGAAGCGCTTACCATCAGGTGGCACTTGCCGCCCCGTCTTGGGTGCGCATGCAACAATGCTAGAGGCACCGACTGGGGATGAGCATCCGGCGGGCCGGCGGAAGGATGCAGTTCACTCATGGAACCAGGCGCAAACAAGCCCGCGGTGACTCTCAACGACGTGGCCCTGGCCGCTGGTGTTTCACTGGCGACCGCCTCCCGGTCATTGAACGGCAGCGCCCGGAAGGTCAATGACGCTTACCGGTTGCGTGTGGTCGACGCCGCCCAGCGCCTCGGGTACATCCCTAACCTTTTCGCCCAGGCTGTCGCCAAGGGCACCACCACCACCGTTGCGCTGTTGGTGGCTGACATCTCCGACCCCTATTTCTCCACCATCGCGTCGGGAGTGATCAAGGCTGCGGAATCCGCTGGCCTAGTGGTCACCATCGCCGTGACCGGCCGTAATCCGGAGCGGGAGCTGGCCACGGTCCGGGCACTCCGCGGACAGCGGCCACGGGTCATGATCCTGGCGGGATCCCGGATGGCGGATTCGCCGCAGGAGGCTGACCTTCGCAAGGAGCTGTCGGCGTTCGAGGAAAATGGTGGCCGCGTCGCCTTCATCAGCCAAAACGCTGCTCCGTTCGCCACGGTGTTACTGGATAACCGCGGTGGTGCCCGCGCATTAGCCGAGTCGCTGGTCGAGTTGGGGTACCGCCGCTTCGCCGTCGTCGCTGGCCCGCCAACTATTGTCACGTCCCAGGACCGTTTGCAGGGTTTCCGCGAGGGCCTCGCCGCGCACGGCATCGAACTGGATGGCAACCACATCGCCCACACCGACTTCACCCGGGATGGCGGGTATCAGGCCGCCACCGAACTGGTCCAGGCGGGCCTCGACGACGTCGATCTGCTCTTCGCGGTCAGCGATGTGATGGCGATGGGCGCGATGTCGGCGCTCCGCGATGCGGGCCTGGACCCGGGGCGAGATCTGGGTGTCGCCGGCTACGACGACATCCCCACCGTCCGAGACATCACCCCGTCGCTCACCACCGTCCGCATCCCTCTCGAAGAGGTGGGCCGTCGAGCGCTGGAACTGTCCTTCGGCGTCGTCCATGGACAGGGTGTCACTGGACAGGATGGCGCGACCGTTCCGGTGGTCACTGAGGTGGTCCGGCGGGACAGCACACCCCGCCGCTAGGCAGTCGAGTCATCAACCCCGGGATCGAGTCAACAGATATAACGTGTTTGCGGCCGAAACCCTGCTGTTTGCGTTGACTCGACGAAAGGGTGCTGGCTCGGCCAAGCGGCTAGGGCGGCTACTGGTCCTCGAGGTGGAAGACCTCGGTGAGCCGCAAGAAGCCCTCATCCGGCCTCCCGTCTAACTCCACAAAGAATTCGCCCATCTCTGCCTGCCAGCGGGCGTTGACGGCGGTGGCAGCCATGGCCCGTTGTGCGGCGGCGAAGTCCTCGGATTCGAGATAGCCAATGAGCAACCCGTCGTCCCGGAGGAAAAGGGAGTAGTTGTGCCATCCGCTGGCCTTGAGGGCTGCCACCATGTCCGGCCAGACCGCCGCGTGACGTTCCCGGTACTCAGGGATGCGGTTGGGCTTAACCTGTAGCTGAAAACAGATCCGTTCCATTATTTCCTTTCTGTTCGGGCGCTCAGGGTCAAGAAGCGGCTCTGGGGCCGCTTCTTTCCCCGTCGGTGGTGCTTGCAGGGCGCTAAAGCGCTACATGCCGGTATTCAATGCCAAGAAGGTTCGCGGCCGCCTTGAAGTCGGCGGCCCGGTGCCCGATGCACAGGGCCCAGTGGTGGCCAATGCCGGTCTGTGACCATTCGTCGACCCACAGGCCGGGATCGCCGCCGAAGTCCACCCGGGACGTTGTGTTGCCAATGGCCAGCAGCGGCCCGGGCACGACCTCACCCTCTGAGGTGATGAAAACGAAACTGCCGTCGGGGTCCTGACCCAACCCGAAGGTGGTGACCGGACCGTGCCGGACGTCGAACTCCACTGACACACCCCAGCCCCTCTTGCCGTGATAGATGCCGAGCCCCCGCAGCAGCGGGTCCCCCGCGCTAACCGCAAGATGCGCAGGCCCGTCGTGGCCCATCTCCACGACGTTGTCGACAAAGTTCAGCGCCTGGATCTCGGTGAAGGATCCACCGGCTTTCATTGCCTGGGCAGCGAGCATGGCAATCGAGGTGCGCAGCTCATATTCGCCAGCCATCGGTACCCCCCTGGCCGTCAGGATCGATGCACCGAGGATCATCCCAGCACCGAGGCGTTCATGCTGTTCCCCCGCGAGGCCGCGGTGATAGTAGGCAAGGGAGTCGAGGTCAAATTCCTCGACCAGACGGTCAAGGCCGACCGAGACCCTGGCGCCCCAGGCGAAGTCGCCGTCGTCGACCGATGGGTCCACCGTGAACAGTCCGCGTGCCAGCTCGACCCGCTCCTTCACCTCCACTTCGGAGACGGAATTCACCAGTTCTCGCAGGTCGTCGAATTCAAGGATCTCCACATGGGAGCCGAAGGTCGTGGACACTGTTGTCAGGTCGGTCGAGACGTCCAGCATGCCGGGGTACAGGTGCCCCATCAGCCCGTGCCGCGCGTAACGCAGCCGCCCCCGGACCCCCGCCGCATGGACCCACTGGTTTATCCGCTGCCAGGCGGATTCCTGGGTCAGATACCCGGAAACCGAACGGAACGGGATGCCAGCACGGCGAAAGACATTGGCCACCTCCGGCACCGGGCATTGCCCGCAATACGCGAGCCATTTCCCGGTATCAAAGGAGCTGTGATCCATCGCCTCGGTAGGCTGCAAATCAATCACAAGAACCGGGGTCTGTGACCGCTGCGCGATCGGCAACACCATCGAGGACGTGAGATAGGTGGCTAGGAAAATCACAATGAGGTCGCAGTCCGCGACCCGCAGCTTCTCTGCCGCGGCGCCGGCTTCCTGTGGGTCGGATACGAAGCCGACGTCGATCACCTCTGCCTCCAGTGCCGTGAACCGCTCGGTCACATATCGGCTGGATTCCCGAAGCTGCGGCAGCAGTTCGGGGAACTGGGGCCAATAGGCACCCAATCCGCCGGACACCAGTCCGATCCGGGTGGCCCGACGTCGGTGCGGGGCAAGCTTCTGGACGGCGGACAACGCGTCCGCCACGGGGGCAGCCACGGGGGCCACGGGGTGGTCACCGATCATCGGTTAACTCCTTACTGCAACGGACTACTCACTGCGACGGGCGACGAGAAGAACGCGATGGCAAGCGCGAAGAGCCGTTAGGCTCCCCGCGCTTTCCATCGTCTAGAAGTCGTAGTCGTCGATGTTCTCGGCGTTGAAGACCGTAGGCGGCCCAACAATCACAATGCCGCCTTCTTCAACCTCACGTTCGCCCAACTCTCCGGCTTCAAACGTGTCGCCAACAGCTCCGGTAATGTCACCGTCGGCCAGTGCCTTCCCAGCGAAGGCTGCGACGTAGCCCAGCTGGGCTGGATCCCAGAGCGCAAATTCGGAAACCGTTTCGTCTTCGACGAATGGCCGCATTTCGTTGGGCAGCCCCAGGCCGGTCAGGGCAACTTCGCCCTTGTACTCGGAAGTGGAGAGGTAGCGCGCGGTGGCGGCAATGCCCACGGTGGTCGGCGCGATGATGCCCTTCAGATCCGGGTAGGCCTGCAGCAGACCCTGCGCCTCCTGGAAGGACTTGGTGTCGTCGTCGTCGCCATACACCTTCGCTACGAGATTGATATCCGCGTAGTCCGGGTTGGATTCCAGTTCCTCTTCCATGAACTTGATCCACTCGTTCTGATTGGTGGCGTTGGCCGTGGCCGACAGAATGGCGATGTCACCCTCGCCGCCGATCTGTTCGGCAATCAGCTCAAGCTGGATCAGCCCCACATCCTGCGCATTAACCTGGCTGACAAACAGGTCGCGGAAGTCGGGGTTTGTATCGGAATCGAACGCCACAATCTTCGCGCCGGCGTCCCGCGCCTCCTGCAGGGCGGGCCCGACGGCGTCCGGATCGTTCGCGGCAATCGTGATCACGTTGGTCCCGGCCTGGGTTTCCGCGTTGATGAAGGAAACCTGACTGGACGCGCTGGCGTCGAGCGGACCGACCACCTCCGAGGCGGCGAATCCTGCCTCCTCGGCACCCGTCTCTCCGCCGCTGAGAACCACATCCGTGTAGGGGTTGTTCAACTGCTTGGGGATGAAGGTGATGGACTGTTCGCCGTCGGCGCCGCTGCCGCCTTCAGCACCTGACTCAGCGGTTTCTCCCCCGCCGCAGGCGCTGAGCATTAACGCAGCGCTGGCGGTCAGCGCGATGAGAGCCGTGCCCCGACCCCGCCGGGACGTGTTGTGAGTAGACTTCATTGTTCTTCCTCTCATAAAGCGCTGGTGGACCAGTCGCTGATTTATGCCCCAGTGGGGACGGACTTAGGGATGAAGCTGTTGCCGCACACGTCGGTCATGTCGACGTTTTTTGAGCGCGGTGCTAACGCTGGGTGTTACAACCGAGAGAATCAGCAGGGACCCGGTCACAATGATCAGGACGACCTCGGAGACCCGGTCAAGCCGCAAGGCGTACGTGATGGTGCCGATCAGCAGCACGCCCGCCAGTACGCCGGGGATCGAGCCCTTGCCCCCGAAAATCGACACTCCGCCGAGCAGTACCGCGGCAATGACCGCCAGTTCAATGCCGCTGGCGTTGTCGCTCCGGGCGCTGGAGTAGCGGAGGGTCCAGTAGATTCCGGCCATAGCTGACACCACGCCGGTACCGATGTATAGCCAGAACTTGGAGCGCGCCACATTGATCCCGACGAAACTCGCCGCCTCCTTGCTGTAGCCCAGCGCAAAAAGCCCGCGACCAAACGGTGTGAAGTGGAGAAGCACCCCAAAGAACGCGATGATCAGTACGACGCCAATCATCACAGTGGGAATACCGGTGGCCCCCAGCTTGGACGTGAAGAACGTCGTCAGTGCGGGCGGGAAGTCCGCCACCGCGTTGTCACCGATGACCACCAGAGCCAACCCTCGAAAGAGCGCGAGGGTACCGATGGTCACGGCGAGGGAAGGCAGACCGAGATATGCGATCAAGAGTCCGTTGAAAGCCCCGGCAACCAGTCCCACGACGAGACATACGATGAGCGCAATCCAGATCTCGGTTCCCGCCGCCCAGAGGACACCCAACACGGCGCTGCTGAGCCCGGCGATACTGGCCACCGACAGGTCAATTTCTCCGGAAACGATGACCAGGGTCATCGGCATGGCAATGATCAGGATGGGGATCACGTCAAGCAGCAGAAAACCGACGGTCACCGGCGAGGCAAAGCGGGGGATGGCGAGGCAGGCAAACAGCACCACGACTACCAACGTGTAGATCATGATGGCGTCGCGGCCCAACAGCAGCCGTTGCGCGCCGGTGCGAACCTTGGCCTCGGATTCGAGTGCGGCCGCGGTGACCGTACCACTCACAGTCGTCGTCGCAGTCTTAGACATTGCGGGCCTCGCTGATCCGTAGCTTCCTGGCGGTGCGAATAGCAGCCAATCGGTCAATAATGATGGCTGCGAGAATCAGAATTCCCACGATCGCCTGCTGCCAGAATTTATCCACCCGGAGGGCGGCCAGGGCGCTGGTGATAGTGGTCAGCAGTAGCGCGCCAATCGCGGCTCCTACCACTGTCCCGCTCCCGCCGAAGATCGCAACACCCCCGACGACCGCGGCGGCGACCACGTCCAACTCGAGGCCCGTGCCGGTGGTGGCCCCCACGGAGTTGAAACGGCTGGCGTAGAGTACGCCAGCCAACCCCACGAGCACCCCATTCGCGATGAAGGCGAGCAACACCCGGCGGGTGACTGGAATGCCGAAAAGCTTGGCGGCGTCCGGGTCGGAACCGATGGCGTAGAGATCACGCCCAGGTCGGGTACCTGCCATAAAGAGGGCAACCACGATCACCACAATGACAGCAATCAGGGTGATGAGCGGAAACCCCAGAACGGTGTTCACCGACAGGGCGCCGAATTCCTGTGGGCGGTCCCCAGCGAAATACTGGGTTCCGCCAGCCCAGGCATTATTGATGCCCCGGAAGATATAGAGGGTGCCGAGCGTGATCACCAACGCTGGCACTTTCGCCACGGTCACCAGGATGCCGTTCACGGCGCCAAGTACGCCACCGAGGATCATCCCCAGGATAAACACCACTATGACGGGGACATCTGGCATAGCGAAGAATAGGGACCCAGTCGAGAAGGCCACCAGCCCCAGCGCCGATCCGACCGAAAGGTCCACGTTCCGGGTGATGATAACCAGAGCCTGGCCTACCGCAAGCAGCATGACTATTGTCGCGTTCAGGAGCAGGTCCTTGACCCCTTGCTCGCTGAGAAATAGGGGGTTCACCAGCCAGGTGAAGAACACCAGTCCCACCAGCGCGATAATTACGGGCAGTTCGCGGAGGCGAAGCACCGCTGCGATTCCGGAGGTCCGGCGATGCCGATCCTCGGGTGCCTTGACGATGGCGGGGCGGTTCAGGTCTGTGCTCACGTGGCGCTCTCCGGTGTTGCAGTGGCAGCGTGCATGACAGTTTCAGGGGTTGCTGAAGCCCGGTCCAGTTCCGCGGAAATCCGCCCTTCATGCATAACCAGGACCCGGTCCGCCATTCCCAGAACCTCGGGAAGTTCGGAGGAGATCATGAGGATTGCGATTCCTCGGCCAGCTAGTTCAGACACGAGGCGGTGCACTTCGCTTTTGGTGCCGACGTCGATGCCGCGGGTCGGTTCGTCGATGATGAGTAGCTTCGGTTCGGTGGCCAGCCATTTGGCCAGCACCACCTTTTGCTGGTTGCCGCCCGAGAGCGTTGACACGGGGTGCTCCGGGGAGCCGGCCTTCACCTGGAGTCGCTTAGTCCACAGGGCAGCGGCCTGACGTTCATCCTTGCCCCGGATGATCCCGCGTTTGGCGAGACTATTGCGAAGGGTCAGCACGGCATTTCGTTCAACCGACAGTTCCATGACCAGCCCCTGGTTCCGCCGGTCTTCGGGGACAAACCCGATCCCCGCGTCAATCGCTGCTCGGGGATCACGAGATTTAAGGGCATGTCCGTTCATTTTGACCGATCCGGCGTCGTACCCATCTATACCAAAGATGGCCCGCGCCACCTCGGTCCGTCCGGCACCCACCAGTCCTGCCAGCGCCACGATCTCGCCGGCTTTGACCTCGAAGGTGATGTCGGAGAACACTCCCGCGCGGGAAAGGCTATCGACCCGCAGGATGGTGTCGCCAATTTCCGCCTCCTCCTTGGGATAGAGGGCAGCGATGTCGCGGCCGACCATCTCACGCACGACGGCTTCCACCGTGATGTCCGCCGTGTTGTGGGTATTGATGTATTGGCCGTCCCGCATGACCGTGATGCGGTCGCAGAGGCCAAAGACCTCATCAAACCGGTGCGAGATGAACAGGATGCCGCTGCCGGCGTCGCGAAGGTTGCGGGCCACTGCGAAAAGCCGGTCCACCTCGAGACCGCTCAGCGCAGCGGTGGGTTCATCCATCACTAGGATCTTCGCATTGAGGGAGATGGCCTTGGCGATCTCGATGATTTGCTGATCCGCGATGGACAGTCCCTCGGCGGGACGATCCGGGTCAATCGGGACACCCAGTTCCAAGAAGAGATCGGCTGCTGCGCGGCGCATCGCGCTCCTGCTGATCAGCCCGAGGGCACCTTTTGGCTGACGTCCAATAAAAATGTTCTCTGCAACGGTGAGGTCTGGGAAAAGGGTGGGCTCCTGGTAGATCACCGAAATCCCGGCGGCTTTGCTATCGCCCACATTGCGGAAGGACACCTCGGCTCCCGAAACTGTGAACCTGCCGCCATCGGGAGAGTGGACCCCTGCGAGAATCTTCACCAGTGTGGATTTGCCGGCACCGTTCTCCCCCACCAACCCATGGATTTCACCTGGCCGAATCTCCACCGTTCCATCAGCCAGTGCCACGACCGGCCCGAAGGTTTTCGCAGCACCGACAAGTGAGAGCAGTGGGACCGCCGGAACCGGGGATGTGCGGGGCTCCGAGGCAGAAATCCCGGCATCCTGATCTTGCGGCATTGCAAGCCCTCTCAAAAATGAATCGTTTCATAAAAGTGGTTCAGGATTGATCGTAGGCGTGAGGGGGATCACCGTCAACAGCTGATTCCAATCCGTGACCTTCGACGGGCATACCGGCAGTTACAGGATGTGCGAGTCACCGGGACGGGCGTAGGAACCTATATTTGGGCAGTGATCCGGCCACTTGTGCTCCCCCGCGCAACAAGCTCGGGCTGGAACACCACCTGTCGCCGCTCGCTCTGCGCGTCGTCGATTTCTCCGAGCAATAGCTCGACGGCGGTGCGACCCATGAGCTCGGTAGGCCTGCGGATTGTTGACAGGGGCACCACCGCGGATTCAGCAAAGTCAATGTCGTCGTACCCGATCAGCGCCAAATCTTCCGGCACCTTCAGCCCGCCGATGAGCAGCACCGCCTGCATCACGCCGATCGCGAGCAGATCGTTGGCACAGAAGATTCCATCGGGCATCCGCGCCGGATCTGCCTTGACCACCTGCTCCCCCGCTGCCCGACCCGCCAGCACTGTCATGGCTTCCGCAAGCACGAATTCCAGCGACGCACCGGGGAACTCCCCGACGGCCCTCCGGGCTCCCGCCATTCGGTCGGCCACCTGCTGGATCGAAGCGCCTGCCCCTACAAACGCGATCCGTCGTCGACCGCCTTCCAGGAGGTGCCTGACAGCGAGGTAGCCGCCGGCCTCGTCATCGACCGACACCGAACTGAAAAGTTTCAGATCGTCCTTCCGGTCAACTAGGACCACGGGGACTGCCCGTGAATGAAGCACCTCCAGCCGGGCCGCGAGGTCACCCACAGGCGAGATCAGCATTCCCTGTACCCGCTGTTGCTCGAACACGTCAATGTAGCGGGCTTCACGGTCTGCGTCATGGCCGCTATCACCGAGTACCACCGTGCTCCCCCGTTCGGCCGCGGAGTCCTCTGCCGCCCGTGCCAGCGAGGAGAAGAACGGATTGCCGATGTCCAGGACAATCAGCCCAATGGTCCGACTCTGTCCCGCCCGCAATTGTCGCGCCGCATCATTGCGCACGAATCCAAGATCTGCGATGGCTGCGGTCACCCGCGCCCGGGTGCGCTCCGCCACCCGGGTTGGGTGGTTCAAAACATTGGAGACGGTCCCCACCGCAACCTGTGCACGATCGGCCACATCCTTGATACTCACCGGGCGGCTGTTCATGGCTAATCCTCACTGGCTACGGACCACTACCAGGCCGTACCGGCACCCAGCACAGTGATCCTTGACACTCTCTCGTATGCAAGGATAACTTTGACAGATCAAAGTGAAACGATTCAAGCCAGCTTTTGAAGCCTGCACTTCATGGCAGGCTGGCCCGCACCTTGAATGACCTGGAGACAAGAATGAGTGTTCTGGATAGCGTCACGCCACAGCTGGAGCAGCTGGCCATTGAAGTCCCATCCTGGGCGTATGGAAACTCCGGCACCCGGTTCCGGGTCTTCCAAACCCCCGGCACCCCGCGCACGGTGCGGGAGAAGATCAGCGACGCGGCGAAGGTGAACGAGCTCACCGGGCTGGCGCCCTCGATCGCGCTTCACATTCCGTGGGACAAGGTCGATGACTACGGTCAGCTCGCCGACTATGCCCAGCAACACGGCATCTGCCTCGGCACCATCAACAGCAATACCTTCCAGGACGAGGACTACAAGTTCGGTAGCCTCACCCACAGCGATGCTGCGATCCGCAACAAAGCCATCGACCACATGTATGAGTGCATCGACGTCATGAACGTGACCGGATCACGCGATCTGAAGATCTGGCTGGCGGACGGGACCAACTATCCGGGCCAGGGGGACATGCGCTCCCGTCAGGACTGGCTGCAGGAATCGCTGCGCAAGGTCTATGACCGACTCGGCGACGACCAACGGCTCGTTCTGGAGTACAAATTCTTCGAACCGGCGTTCTATCACACCGATGTTCCGGATTGGGGAACCTCCTACGCACAGTGCCTCGAGCTAGGCGAGAAAGCTCTGGTCTGCCTGGATACCGGTCATCACGCCCCCGGAACCAATATCGAGTTCATCGTCGCTCAACTGATCCGGCTGGGAAAGCTTGGTTCATTCGATTTCAACTCCCGTTTCTACGCCGACGACGACCTCATCGTCGGCTCGGCCGACCCCTTCCAGCTGTTCAGAATCATGGTCGAGGTGATCCGAGGTGGTGGGCTGGACCCGGCATCCAACATTGCCCTCATGCTGGACCAGTGCCACAACCTGGAGGAGAAGATCCCCGGGCAGATCCGCTCGGTGCAAAACGTCCAGGAAATGACGGCGCGCGCGCTGCTGGTTGACCGCCAGGCCCTGACCAGGGCGCAGGAAGCCGGTGACGTATTGGGCGCCAACGCCGTGTTCATGGACGCCTTTTACACAGATGTCCGACCCGACTTGGCTGCGTGGCGCGAATCCCGTGGACTCCCGGGCGACCCGATGGCTGCCTATCAGGCCAGCGGCTACCAACAGCAAATCAACGAGGCCCGCCAGGGCGGCCAGCAGGCAGGATGGGGCGCATAATGACCAACCCAGTAGTCGAATCCTTACTCAAACGGTCAAACCGCTTGGGCGCTGACCACCGCAACACCAACTATGCGGGCGGTAATACCTCAGCCAAGGGCACGGCGACCGACCCGGTAACCGGCGACGACGTCGACCTCCTCTGGGTGAAGGGCTCTGGAGGCGACCTTGGCACCCTGAAAGAGCAGGGCCTTGCAATCCTCCGTCTGGACCGGCTCCGCGCGCTGACCACCGTCTATCCCGGCGTCGACCGCGAGGACGAAATGGTCGCGGCCTTCGATTTCACGCTGCATGGGAAAGGCGGTGCTGCACCTTCCATCGACACCGCGATGCACGGGCTGCTTGACGCCAACCACGTGGACCATCTCCACCCCGACTCCGGTATCGCCATCGCCACCGCTCAGGACGGGGAAGCCCTGACCGGGACCATCTTTGGCGACAAGGTGCTCTGGGTCCCCTGGCGTCGCCCGGGATTCCAGTTGGGGCTGGACATCGCCGCCATCAAAGCCCAGAACCCGCAGGCGATCGGCGTGATCCTCGGCGGACACGGAATTACCGCGTGGGGAGACACCTCGGATGAGGCCGAGAGGAACTCGCTGTGGATCATCATCACGGCCGAAAAATACATTGACGCGCATGGGCGCACGGAACCGTTCGGCGCCCCCCTACCGGGTTACGGAGCCCTTGCCCCCGCCGAGCGGCGCGCGAAAGCAGCGGCGCTCGGACCGTCGATCCGCGGTCTTGCGTCCACCGATAAGGTGCAGGTGGGTCACTTCACCGACGACGACGCCGTCCTGCACTTCCTGGAAGCCTCCGAGCACCGCAGGCTGGCGGACCTCGGCACCAGTTGTCCCGACCATTTCCTCCGCACCAAGGTCAGGCCGCTGGTGCTTGACCTCCCCGCAGATTCGTCGGTGGAAGACTCGCTGAGCCGACTGCGCGAACTCCATGAGGCTTACCGCACCGAATATCAGGCCTACTACGATCGGCATGCTGCGCCGGACTCGCCCGCTATTCGGGGCGCCGACCCGGCAGTGGTTCTGGTTCCCGGCGTCGGCATGTTCACCTTCGGCGCCACGAAGCAGACCGCCCGCGTGGCTGGTGAGTTCTACCTGAACGCGATTAACGTGATGCGTGGGGCCGAAGCTATTTCCACCTACTCGCCGATCGACGAGAACGAGAAATTCCGCATCGAGTATTGGGCACTCGAGGAAGCCAAGCTGGCCCGGCTTCCCCAGCCCAAATCCCATGCTGGGCGGATCGCCCTGGTGACCGGGGCGGCGTCGGGCATCGGCAAGGCGATTGCCACCCGGCTCGCCGCCGAGGGGGCGTGCGTCGTCATCGCTGACCTGAACCTGGAGAATGCACAGACGGTTGCCGCCGAGTTGGGCAGCACCGATACAGCAATTGGGGTGCAGGCCGACGTCACCGATCCAGCGCAGGTACGGCTTGCCATCGACGCCGCGGTGCTGGCCTTCGGGGGGCTGGATCTGGTGGTCAACAATGCCGGACTGTCGATCTCCAAGCCTCTGCTTGAAACCACCGAGCAGGATTGGGATCTGCAGCACAACGTGATGGCCAAGGGGTCCTTCCTGGTTTCGCAGGCCGCGGCGAAAGTGTTGATTGAGCAGCAGATGGGCGGCGACATCATCTACATCTCGTCGAAGAACTCGGTTTTCGCCGGGCCGAACAACATTGCCTACTCGGCAACCAAGGCGGACCAGGCGCATCAGGTGCGGCTGCTTGCCGCCGAGCTTGGTGGGCACGGGATCCGCGTCAATGGGATCAACCCGGACGGTGTGGTGCGCGGATCCGGGATCTTCGCCGGCGGGTGGGGCGCCAAGCGTGCGGCAGTCTACGGCGTCGAAGAGGACAAGCTAGGCGAGTATTACGCCCAGCGCACCCTCCTCAAGCGGGAGGTGCTGCCAGAAAACGTGGCCAGCGCCGTCGCCGTCCTGACCTCCGATGCCCTGTCACACACCACGGGGCTGCACATTCCAGTGGATGCGGGTGTGGCGGCGGCGTTCCTGCGATGACCGGCCGCGCTGGCGCGGTGTTCGTCGCCGTCGACATCGGCGCCTCGTCGGGGCGGGTGATTCTCGGTCGAATGGGATCGGACGGCCCGTCGCTCCAGATCGTGCACCGGTTTCCCAATGGGGCGGTGGAGGTCGACGGCACTCTGCGCTGGGACGTACGCGCGCTGTTCACCCAGGTGCTTGCGGGACTGACATTTGCGTCAGGTTCGCTTGAACCCGGAGAACGGATTGCGAGCGTGGGTGTGGACACCTGGGCAGTGGATTACGGTCTGCTCGACGACGGCGGCGCCCTTGCCTCTCTACCCTTCAGTCACCGGGACGTTCGAAGCGAGACAACCGTGGCGGGCGTGCACGCCCTGATCCCGTTTGAGCGCTTGTATGAGATCACCGGATTGCAGTTTCTGCCGTTCAACACCGTCTATCAACTGGCCGCCGAGACGTCACTGGACCGGCAACAGGCGCTGCTGGTCCCGGACCTGCTCTGCTTCTGGCTGACCGGACGGCGGGCCAGCGAGGCGACCAACGCGTCAACCACTGGATTGGTCGATGCGCGCACCAATGACTGGGCACCCGAAATCTTCACCAGGTTGGGACTTCCTTCCGTCCTCTTCCCGCCGTTGATCCAGCCGGGACAAACGCTGGGCATTCTCCTACCCGAGGTGGCGCGGAGCACCGGGCTGCCTGCGGATACTTCCATCGTGGCGGTGGGCTCGCATGACACTGCATCAGCCGTTGTCGCGGTCCCCGCCGCATCCGCAGCCGAAAAGTTTGCCTACATTTCCTCGGGCACCTGGTCCCTGGTCGGAGTGGAACTAGACCATCCCGTGGTCACTCCGGCCAGCCGCTCAGCCAACTTCACCAATGAACGCGGTATTGACGGCACCATCCGGTATTTGCGGAACGTCGGAGGCCTCTGGCTCCTGCAGGAGTGCCTGCGCAGCTGGGCTATTGGCGGTGAAGCCCCTCAGTTGGAGTCGCTACTGGCCGAGGCTGCGTCCCAACCTGCCGACGGTCCCCGAATTGACGTTGACTCAGCCACCTTCATCCCCCCGGGAAATATGCCTGCCCGAATCCTCGACGCGATCCGCCAAGCCGGGGGTGCGGCACCCGCCGATCCCGCCGGCGTCGTGCGCTGCATTCTGGATAGCCTCGCCGACGCCTACGCGCGAACGGTGCGGCAGGCTGTCGACCTTTCCGGCGCCTCAGTCGAAGTGGTGCACATTGTGGGTGGGGGTTCCCAAAACGCGCTGTTGTGCCAGCTGACCGCTGACGCCACTGGCCTGCCGGTCGTGGCCGGACCGGTCGAGGCGACAGCATTGGGTAACATCATGGTGCAGGCCCGCGCAGCGGGACTCCTCGGTGATGCAGCATCGCTTACCGATATCAGGGCGGCGGTCGCCCGGACGGCGGACACCACCACGTACCACGCCTCACGGGCCCGGAAGTGCCCCAGGGGCCGGCCCTAGTTCAAGGAACCGGTGTACCTGAGTCTGACACCCACGGATCGGGATGGAGGCGGGCTGCTACGCATCCTTGATGGTGCCGCACCCTTGTCAGTGCCCAACCACCGGCATAGCATCCAATAATGGATGCCGTTGAATACACTCCAGCCCGAGATCAGCTCGTCTACACGTTCGGCGGCGCAGCGCCAGTCATGACGATCCAGCCCGGAACGGTATTGAAACTGTGGTCTGAGGACGCCTTCAACCACGCCCTGACCAGCGTCGATGATCTGTCCAGTGAGAAGGTGGACCTCCGGTTTGTGAACCCCCAAACCGGGCCGTTTTACGTAGCTGGCGCGGAACCCGGAGACACTCTAGCCATTCATATTGTGGACCTGACGCCCGCCCGTTCCTGGGGTGCATCGGCCACCATCCCCTTCTTCGGCGGACTCACCAGCACCGATCGCACTGCTCTGCTGCAGGAACCGCTCCCGGATACCACCTGGATCTACCACGTTGACACTGCGCGGCAGACCGTTGGATTCCAAGCCCGGCATACCGAATTCGAGGTCGCGCTGCCTCTTGAACCAATGCTTGGCACCATTGGGGTCGCTCCGCCCGGCGGCGAAGTGCGGTCATCGCTGGTCCCGGAGCGTTTCGGCGGCAACATGGATTCCCCCGAAGTCAAAGCCGGAACCACGGTCTATTTAGGGGTGAACGTCGAGGGAGCCTTGTTCTCCATTGGAGACGGCCATTACCGGCAGGGTGAGGGCGAAGCATGCGGAACGGCCGTGGAGGGGGCGATGAATTCAACCATTATCGTCGAGCTTATTAAGGGTGGAGCTCCGGCCTGGCCCCGGCTTGAAAGCGACAGTCACTGGATGGCCGTTGGTTCTTCACGACCCATGGAAGACTCCTGGCGAATCGGTCAGGTGGAGATGGTGAGGTGGTTTGAGGAGCTCTTCGGACTGCATCAGATGGACGCTTACCAGTTGCTCACCCAGACGGCGCTGGCGCCCATCGCCAACGCCGTCGATGCCAATTACAGCGTGGTGGTGAAGGCCGCAAAGAAGCTATTCCCCCGAGTGCATGCTTTTGACGGATTACACGATGACCTGCGTCACCGCAGCAAGAACCTCTAGGAGAGACCATGGACCTGCAATTGGCTGGACTGACCGCACTGGTAACCGGCGGTACTAAAGGTATTGGCCGGGCAATCGTCGAATCCTTCGCGGCAGAGGGTGCCAACGTGGGGTTCTGCGCTCGGAACCCCGCCGAGATCGAAGCTAGTGAAGCCTCACTGGTTGGCAGCCGCGGTCGCATCTCTGGTACGGCGATGGACATGGGCGACGCCGCCGCGGTGGCACGATGGGTCGGTGATTCAGCGTCGATGTTCGGCGGGATCGACATAGTGGTCAGTAACGTGAGCGCCCTCGCCATCCCCGACACTGACGAAAACTGGGAAGCATCTCTCAGGGTAGACCTCATGGGTACGGTCAGGCTGGTCAAGGCGGCGCTGCCCCACCTGCAGCAGAGCAGCGCTGCGTCAATCATTGCCATCTCCAGCGTCTCCGGACGGGAAGTGGACTTCGCCTCCGGGCCCTACGGGACCGTCAAGTCGGCTCTCATCGCCTACATGGCAGGGCTGGCTTTTCAACTGGCCGAGCAAGGCATCCGCGCCAACACGGTCTCCCCCGGCAATACCTTTCACGAGGGCGGCGTGTGGCAGAACATCGAACAAGGCGACCCCGAGCTGTTCAGCATGGCGATGGGACTGAACCCAACACACCGGATGGGCACGCCGCAAGAAGTTGCCGATACCGTGGTATTCGTTGCCAGTCCGCGGTCCAGCCGAACCACTGGAGCCAACATCCTGGTCGACGGCGGGCTGTCCCGGGGCATCCAGTTCTAGGCCAGGTGAAAAGTGCTACATCCGGCCGAACCTGGCACGGATGATGGCGAAAGCGCCGTAGAAGATCAGCCCCACAGCGATGGCGATCAGGATCCCATTCCCAAACGGGTGGTCCTGGAGCGCCTTGAGGCTCCCATCCAGACCCGTCGATTGGGACGGTTGGTTGGTGATGGCAGCAACCACAAAGAGCAATCCCATGAGGATGAGCGCCACCCCCTTCGCGACGTGGCCCAGCACCCCCAGTGCGTCGACCACGGCACCCCGCCGCAAATCAACAAAGTGCTCCAGTTCGGGTCTGAACGTTCGACGCAGCCCTTTGACGATGAAGTAGACGCCAATCCCTAGCACCGTGCCGCCCACCACGAGCACGATGAAGGATCCCAGCGGGTAGGCCATCATCGTCCTGGTGAAATCCCTGGTGAACTCACTCGAGTCCGGGCCATCGCCCAGTGCGAATCGTGCCATGGTCACCGCCATGATCCCGTAGGTGACGGCCAGGGACCCCGACGAGACGGCTTTCTCAAGCCGCTTCCCCACTGGCTTCCGCCGATACCGCAGGGTGGACTCGCTGAGCTGCCACAGGGCAAGCCCCAAACAACCAATCGCACACGCCCACATGGTCCACGGTCCAGCAGATCCTGAAGCCAACTGCTCCAACGCCCCCGTGGGCTCCGCCTGCCCGTCCCCACCGGACGCGACCTGCAATGCGATGACCCCGATCAGGATGTGCACCACCCCGAGCACCGCAAACCCAAAACGAGCGGTGACGTCCAATGCCAACCCGTCCGAGATACTTTCAGCCGTATCCGCTATTCCGGACCTGTTGCTTCCCCCCGCGGACATCCACGCTCCCCCATTGGCCAGAGCTTCTACCCTATCCGGGCGGGGGAGCGACCCGGAAAACTTTGGAAGCGGCCCGTCGTCAGCTCCTGAAGGGACCCTCGCCCACGCTAGTGGTTGACGAAACGTCAGTGGGAGGGATGCCTTCGCAGCAGGGCGCCCTTTCGGTCACGGAAAGCGCGGTGCTACAGTTCGAACGAAACCCACGGCGGGCGTCCCGGCTGGGATAGCTATCTACCAGGTGGACCTGCACATTGATGACCCGCAGTTGCCCGGAAGCGCCCGCCGGGAGGATTCCCCGGCCAGGGCTCGACGGCGGCTGCCCACCCGGGAGACAACACCTGTGAACACTCAAGACGAAGCGCGGTTCCTCGACGAGACTGTCGCGTTGGCGGTCGCAAATGTCCACAACGACGGCGGTCCATTCGGGGCGCTAATCGTCACCAGCGATGGTCGTAGCTTCGCGGGCGTCAACCGTGTCACCGCGTCCAATGACCCGACCGCGCATGCCGAAGTGATGGCCATCCGCAACGCCTGCACCGCACTGCAAACCTTCGAACTCTCTGGAAGCACGCTCTACACGAGCTGCGAGCCCTGCCCACTTTGCGTCTCCGCCGCGCTCTGGGCGCGAGTCGAATCGGTGGTTTACGTGGCCGACCGGTTCGACGCGGAGAAAGCCGGCTTTGATGACGCGGTCTTCTACGACTACTTCAACACCCCGGTTGAAGAACGGTCGATGCCAATACGGCAGGTGGCCCCACTTGCGGAAGCGGAACTCCCAGCCTCGGCTCCGTTTGACGCCTGGCGTACCCTGGCCGCGAGGGTCGACTACTGAGCAGTCATGGACCGCGGCAGCAGTTCGACCGCCACCAGGGCCAGCCCAGCAGTAACCGTCGTCCACAGTACAACGGCCGCCGTCGGCTGCTGCCACAGCACCAACACGACCATTGCGACGACGATGACGGCGGCTTGGGCCGCACGTTTGTGCCGCCCCAGGCTGTGTTGCCAGGGCTCTGGGTCGCTGTCGCCGCGGGCGTATCCGGCCTCCGGGGTATTGCCGCGCCGTTGCCCCACAGCCACACTGGACCGTCTCACCAGGAACGCAACCAGCATGGTCAGCAACGCAACCACGAAGACGCTCCTCAAGCTGACCTGCAGTGGGGCAAGTAGACGATCGATGAGACTCTGCGCTGCCGCTGGGGTAATCCGGTCGGACGGGATCGCGTTGAGGTAATACGCCCGCCCCAGTCCCACTGCGACCGCTAGCAGTGCCATGGCAAGCGCAGTCCCAAAGCCCAGCGTCCCAATCGCTCGCAGCCTCGAGCCGGTGGGTGCCACCGCGATCGCAGCGACTGACCCTAGCGCGGCGAGCCATGTCAGGGTCACTGCACCACGGTCAAGGACATTGATCGCTCGCCCAGCCCGGACCAGCTCGGGCGACTGGAAAAGGGTGACCTCGGCGTCGATCTCTGGAATTCTTGCCGCGATCGTCACATCTTCTCGGATCAGCCGCTCCTTGACCTGCGCGATCATCTCCCCAGTGGAAATAGTTACAGCACCGCTCTCGTCGAGGCTGGCCGCACCGGTGGGTTCGCCCGTGATCAGACCAATGAGCCGCTGGTGCGCCTCGCGGTTCGCCGCGATCCACAGGACCTGAAACTCCGGGGCGGTGACCACCCGGGAAGCGACAGCCTCAATTCTGGCGTGGGTTTGTTCAATGATCACCGGCACCAGGTCCTCGATCAGGGGTTCTGCCAACGGTGCCGACCGGGTCAGCTCGGTCAATGCATCCCGGGCGCGTCCCTCAACATCAATTGACGCAACAATTCGCTCGGTCACGTGTTCGGCCACCTCGGCCTGAATCGCTGGGTCGGCCGCCAGCGGAGCGACTGTTGCCACATATCGATCGGTGGCAAGAATCTGGGTGCGCAGGTATAGAGCCGGAACCGTGGCGAAGACCAGTCCGGCGGTGAGGACTACCAGGATCACTGACGTGACCCAACGTTTCCTGGGCATGGCCGCGCTCCGGCTAGGCCAGCAATCTGGATTTCGCGGCCGCGAATTCCGCGGCGGTCAGCACCCCGGCCGAGTGAAGGTTGGCGAGCCGGGCCAGTTGGTCAACCAACTGATCTCCGCCTGTCATCGGCGGTGGCGGGCTCGACGCCGGATGGGGGCGAACCTGTCGGTCATGCATCCGATGGTTGATAGCCGCGGCGGTCATCTGTGCTGTGCCTGAGATGACTGCTGTTCGGGCCACGGATCCAAGGAGGCCCGGTCTGCCCTGTCTGCCGAATGGCATTTCGTGTCCTTCGAACGGTTTTTGGGGTGAGTCGATTAGCTTGCAGCGACACCATCGGCCTGGAAAGCGTCGACCACTGTGTCGTGCGGAATGTGGACGTGCAGCGCGGTTGTCCCGCCCGCGGCCCGCACGTCTTCAGACAGGCGCCGAGCCCACCGATGCTCCAGCGTGACGATCACCGAGGACTCGTTGTCCCCGACTGACTCCGCCACCACCTCAATGTCGGTTTCGCTGAGCAACGTCAGTGGCCGCGGATCGACAATCAATCGCGACCAGGCGGCCGGCAGATCGTCCCCCAGATCCCTGACGTTGAGCGTGCCCAGCCCATCCCTGGCAACGACTACTACGTCGAGGAGGGCGACTGCCCCCGACTCAACTGCCTCGCTCAATGAGAAAGCAACACTCTGGTCAATCTCCGGGCTGGGAAACGTGCAGATGATCACTTCGACTGGGCCGACTCGCATGTGGCTCCTCTTCAACACCTACGCTCAGGTTCAAAGCTCAATTTTCCACAAACCACACGAACTGAAATCACCCGGTCCGGGTGATCTGCCAACCACGTCCCGAACGACACAGTTAGATGGTCACCACTGGCACCTCGGCACTCTTCCTGCTGACGAGTGGGGCAATCGTCGACCGGGGTCAGTGAAGCCTTCGCCGGGACCAGGATGGTGCTCCTCGGACCTAACCTGGGCTGGGAAGCAGCGGATGCGCTCCGCAACACCTTTTCGGCGACCGACCACGCCTCTCGGGAAACGCTCTTGTGCTCAAAGCCAGGAACTCCCACGATTGGTATCAGCTGACGGGTTCTGCTGCAAAGGATGCATGAGACCGCCCGATAGTCCATCGTGAGGACGTGTTGATCCATGGTCACATATGGAGCAGTTGCCGCGACAAAGGTCAGGCCGCCACGGCCGGACCAGTCTGCTTTGTTGCGTCCACGTCTCTTGCAGGCGGTGGACGCCGTGCTTCAGCCCGGCTCCCGACTTGCCTCGATCACCGGTGGGATGGGCTATGGCAAAACGACGCTCGCTGTTCAGTGGGTTTCCAGGCGGAAAGCTCAGGGCCGCCCCGTCGTCTGGCTCACCATCGACCCGGCCGACGACCAACCCGCACGGTTCTGGTCCCTGGTGGTGAGTGCCATCGAGCTGGCAATTCCCACGCTGGGGGATGGCCGCCTGCGCAGACACCCAGCGCCGGAGACATCCGGGGACAACGCATTCATCGACAGCATCATCACGATCATCGCTGAGGTGAAGGGACAGGTTATTTTCGTCCTGGATGACTGCCACGCGCTGAGGGATCGTCGGGTCCTTCAGGACCTCGACTATTTTGTTCTGCGCTCCGCATCGAACGTGCGCTTCATTCTGATCGGTCGATCCCTACCGAGGCTCAGTGCGTTGTACCAAGTCAATCTTGACGACGCTCTCATCGAGGTCGACGGCGGATCGCTCGCCTTCACCAGGCGTGAGTTGGTTCGGCTGGTGAAGGGTTCCCCCCTGGACGTTGACCGCTTACTTGACCTGACCGAGGGGTGGCCTGCGGCGACCAGACTGGCGTCCCGCCACGCGGAGTCGGTCAGTTCCCAGAACCCACCAGATGCGACCTCAGACCCTTTGCATCGCCAGCTTATGCGGCCTCTCTTCGACTCCTACAGGCCCGAACTGCAACAACTACTGCTCTCCGTGTCGACGCTTGCCACCTGGACTGTCGAGGATCTCAACCATGTTCTGGGCCGAA
The DNA here is from genome assembly GCF_054510775.1 of Arthrobacter sp. TMT4-20. Classification (NCBI taxonomy): domain Bacteria; kingdom Bacillati; phylum Actinomycetota; class Actinomycetes; order Micrococcales; family Micrococcaceae; genus Arthrobacter; species Arthrobacter sp. TMT4-20. The sequence goes on from NZ_JBTNDW010000007.1 coordinate 52,061, forward strand.
CCAATGGCGCGCAGGTCCTCGACCGCCTCCGCGCCGAAACGGGTCTGATCATGGACGTCAGCAGCGAGCCATTGGCGATCAGACATTTTCGATGCCACCGGTTGCTGCGGCGCTTCCTCGACGCTCACGCTGCGGCGAATCCTACAGATTCCCTGGCTGCCGCCCACGCCCGGATGGCCGCCTGGTTACCGGAGCAGGGACGACACGCGGAGGCTCTGGTTCATGCGGTGCAGTCAGGAAACCCCGATGTATTGCGAACCACCGTGGCCACCTCTGGTCTTGAACTCCTGTGGGGCGGCGAAGCCAACCTTATTCTCGAAATATCCGCCAGCCAAAAGCGTCACCCCTTCCAGGAGCTGACGCTCCTGGAAGGGGTGATCGCGTTGCGGGCGGGCGACCCGACTGTAGCCTCCGAAGGCCTCGATCGCCTCAAACGCAGCGGCGCTGGGCAGCACCTACCGGCGGCATTTGTGCTGCTGGCAACCGCTCTCCAGGCTCAGTTGGATATGTCGCGAGGCTCATTCACTGACGCTGTGGACTTGCTTGAAAAGGTCGTTGAACAACCTCCCCTCGACGACCTCGACCTGTACCTGACGAATGTCCTGGCCGCAGCGATGGTTGGGGTGGGGCGGTTTGAAGACGCACTGGCCCTATCGCTGCAGGCATCCCGGCTTGCCCGTAACCGCGGGAACCAGACCGCTCTGGTTGATGCCCGATCGGTTGCTGCCGCTGTCCATGTCTCCCGTGAAGAATTCAGGCTGGCCCGGGCAGAAGCCTCCTGGGCTATCCGGCGCGCCGGTGAAACCGAACTACGCTACGGCCCCAGCCTGAGGCCGGCGCACCTGATCGCCGCGTGGTGCGCCTATCACGCCTTGGACGATTCGTCGGCCCGGCTCCACAACGCCTACGTCAGACGCGCCGATTCGGCCGTCCCAGTAATCGCCCGTTCGAACTCAAAGCTATCCCTGATCCTGCAATTTCAAAGCGGGAGCAACCGGCATGAGGCTGCTGCCGGGCTGTTGAACCGGGTGCGGCACGACCTTATCCACGGTGCGTTCCCACCAGACCTCGCTATTTGCTCCCTCCAAACGGCGTCGATGCTGCTCCAGCTGAGACACGGCGACGCCTTGGAGACGCTCAAGTCGGAACTCAGGCAGCATCAAGGGGTGAGCGGAGAACTGCACACCATCTCCGCGTGGGAGCTCCTCGCCGCCGGGCATCTGAATGCCGCCCGGAAGCTCCTGTCAGCAGTCACCGCTGGCTACGTTGAAAGCCAAAGCCGGTGCTCCATTCTGACCGCGTGGGCTCTGACCTGCCGAATAGCGCTCGAAGAGGACCGGACCTACGAGGCTCGAACCGCGTTGGGGGAGGCTCTTCAATTGGGGGCCAAAAGCGGCACGCTACGCGCGTTCGCGTTTGCCGGGGCCGAAGTCCGAGCTGCTGTGGTTCATGAACAACTCTACTTTCCCGCGTTCGGCCACATCATCGCACGCATCACCCGTTTCCGGGGTAACGGGCAAAGCTCGTTCTACCCGCCCCTCACCCATCGTGAATTGGATCTCCTCACCCTGCTGCCCACCTTCGCGACCGTCGACGAGATCGCGGAGCGGCTGTTGATCTCAACAAACACCGTAAAGACACATGTCCGGGGCATTTACCGGAAGCTGGGGGCGACTTCCCGCCGGGAAGCGATCGCCATTGCCCAGGACCTTGGGCTGTTGCCGGCAACCGCCAGCACACCAGCCAGTTCCGCCGTTGTGCTCAACGGCGCGCGTAAATCCCTTACCCCGCGCTACGACAACTAGTCGTAGCACCCGACCCTAGGAGGTGCTCTGTGAGCATCAACTTCTGGGACTTCTTTTGGGCAACGCTGGTCTTTTTCCTGCTCGTGTCCTATTTGTCGCTCCTCTTCTTTGTACTGGCCGACATCTTCCGCAGCCCGGAAATGGGTAGATGGGTCAAGTTCGTCTGGGTTCTTCTCCTCATCTTCCTTCCCTTCTTCACAGCATTGGCCTACCTCGTAGCCCACGGACAGGCGATGGCCCTGCGCAGCTACGGAATGATTGAGTCTTCTCGCTCCGCAGCAGCAGCCACCGCGGGCAACGAAGAGGCGACGGCCGTGAACCAGATCAAGACCGCGAAGGCCCTGTTGGATGACAACGCAATTTCTGAAGCCGAGTTCCAACGGCTCAAGGAGAGCATCCTGGTCGATCTGCCCTTCAGCACAGGCCGCTCACCTGGAGCGGGCACCCAACTTCGATGACACCAGACAGGCGGAACAGCAAAAATCGGCCGGCGTCCTTTCTTGAACTCGATCAACGACGACGACGCCGGGTCGTTGTCGTTGCCGTGATCCGTTCGATCGTGACTCTCGCAGTGATACTTGCCGTCTACTTCCAGTTCCCCGTTTCCGGATTCGCATCAGGCACTGCGGCAGCCGCCTGGATACGGCTCATCGCGCTGTTGCTCATTTTCCTGATCGCCATGGCCCTTCAGATCCAGCTGGTCCTCACCTCCGGGGTCCCCCAGGTGCGTGCCGCCGAGGCGGTTGTCCAGAGTGTTGCCCTCTTCCTCTGCCTGTTCGCCCTGCTCTACGTGTCCATTTCTGTGACGGATCCGCAGTCATTCAGCGAGCCCCTGAGCCGGGTGGACGCGCTATACCTCACCACAGCTACATTTGCGACCGTCGGTTTCGGCGACGTCGTGCCCATCGACACTCTCGCGCGGGTCGCGGTGACCATCCAGATGATCACCGGTTTGGGGTTGTTGATCCTGATCGTAAAAGTGGTGTTCTTCGCGGCGCGTCAGGGGCTACTTCGGCGAAGTTAGCGCTGCCCGCTGCCACTCCTGACCGGGGTGGTGGACGGATCGCGCTGCTCTTGCCGTTCGAAGTCGGTTTCATCCCGGCTCGGTGGTCTGGCCGGGGACGCCCAGGTAATCCAGCTGAGCTGCCACCGACGCCTCGGCTGCCCGCCGGACTGACCCGTCGACGTCGGCGTAGACCACGTCGGTAACGTTCTGTACCGTTGCGCCAGCACCAATATCCGCGAGCGCAGCGCGGATTTGATCCAACCGTTCGCCCCGGTGCCGTAAATAGTGGCGTGAGATGGCTGTCAGATCCGGGAGGATCGGGCCGTGGGCGGGAAGGACCCTGGCCGGTCCGAGCGCGCTGAGCTTCGCCAGCGAGTCCAGGTAAGGACCCAGCCGGCCATCGGGGTAGTCGATGATGGTGGTGCCGCGGCCCAGGATTGTGTCGCCCGTCAGGATTGAACCGGTAGCGCCGTCGTCGGGCAGGAGAAAACAGACCGAGTCAGAGGTGTGCCCGGGGGTGGCTAAAACCCGGATGGTCACCCCCGCCGCGAAAATTTCTTCACCGTCGACCAGCTGAGCTCCCCCGTGGCAGTGGCCAGGATCCATTGCCCGTACCGGCGCTCCGGTCAGCTGATGGAAGCGTTCGCTGGCTTCGGTGTGGTCGCGGTGCCGATGGGTAATCAGGACCAGTTCAACTTTCCCCGCGCCGGCCAGCGCCGCCAGGTGTTCCTCATCCAACGGGCCGGGATCCACGACGACAACCGGGCGTTGCCCCGTCTCCACCGCTGCGACACCGGCTGCTTCACCGGGCACTTCACCGGGCACTTCGCCCTCCGGGGCTGCAATGAGATACGAGTTGGTGCCCTCCAGACTCATCGGCCCCGGATTTGGGGCAAGCCGATACCGGGTGAGGTCGCTGCTGGAAACCAGACCTGGCGTGTGCAATTGAACCATGCATCTACCCTAGCGATCCCGGTCCCTGCGCCGACCCCCGTATCGGATAAAGTGCGCAGCATGAGAACATCCCACAACGACGCACCGGCGGTGGTTCCCCGCCTCGCCGTCAGCGTCCTGATGATCCGTGGGGATGAGATTTTCATCCAGAACCGCTCGCTCACGATGGACTTTGCTGCAGGGGTTGTCGTCTTCCCAGGGGGCCGCGTGGACGCCGTCGACCATGTTACCGCCGTCGCCCACCCCGCCCCGGCGCACCTCCTGGCCAATCATGCGCGAAGCTGGGCGGCGACCAGCATTGCCTCCGGCCGGGGGCCCGGCTCGATTGAGGTGTCCCCGGCTGAGGCATCCGGCGTGTTACTCGCCGCAGCGGTGCGCGAAGTGCAGGAGGAAACGGGGGCTGTGTTGGCGCCCGAGGATCTGACCCCGTGGGCCAACTGGATTACGCCTGCCAGTTACGGCAAGCGCTTCGACACCTTCTTCTACCTGACCGTGCTTGCTCCGACCGTGGATCCGCGACACCAGACCACCGAGGCCGATTCGTCGCACTGGGCAACAGCCCGGTGGATTCTCGCGGGCGCCGCCGATGGGCAGTTGAACCTGATGCGCCCCACGGAGGCGCTCCTAAAGGAACTGGCCGGCCTCCCGGGACGCCTGGCGGCAGCGCTGCAGCCGATCCTGCAGGCGCCCCGCCGCATTTCGCCGGTGGGCCGACCGTAGCCCACCTCAAACCCCACCCAGCACCCCGCGACCGGATCGTCCGGGGTCCTCAACCTTCCGCGATCCGCCGGAGGTAATCCCGCCGTTCCCCACCACGATTCCCTGGCGCACCCATCACGGCGTAGTCTCTGGAGCAGGTCGCCGCTGCCGCGGCGCGTCGATGGGGGAAACATTGAACTGGATCCGCACACACAGGGTATTCACGGGAGGACTGGGACCTGGCATCGGAGGGAAGAACATCAATTCACACGAAGGCGACCTATTTTGTTTTTTCTGGGAAGGAGACCGAACGGATCCGTCGGGAACAGATGACCATTACAGAATTATGGAAATTAAATCTGTAGATATAGACGCTCTACATGTACTGGTCTTCAAACAACGCTACGAAAGACCGCCGGACAAGGTTCGCCTTGAATCCCTGGTCCCGATCCAACTGCACGCAGTAATTGGCGGCCCGGTCGTCCTTCCGTTTAGCTCCTTCGACCCATGTTCGCTTCAGCCCGTCGATCTCCTGTAAAGATTACGTCCAGGCAGTACCGGCACGAGACGCTGTTATCGGGAGATCCCTGTGCGGATCTCTTGCGTTGGTGCTGGGGTGTTGCCGCGCTTGACTGTTTTTGCTCTGCTTGGCTTCCCGGCGATTGCCTCGGTGGGTGGTGTGGCTTGGTCACGGTCGGCCACTATCCGGGCGTTGATGGTTTCGGCGTCTGCTTTGCCGTCCAGTGATGAAGCGAAAGCTTGCCGGCGTTCCTCGCTGTCGTACAGTGGGGCGGCTTGCTTCGCTGCGGCGTTCTCGGCTTCGACCTCTGCGGCTCGGTTGCGGTCCTCTCTGCCAGCAGCTCCCATCACCACGCCTGCCTCTATGCCGTCATTGTTCCCGGCGGTGCGCTGCCGGTCTGCTTCGGCCCTGTCCCGTTCTGCGCGGGCTAGTGCTTCGCTGACTGCGTTCGGGTCCGCTCCGGGGCTGTTCACGTCCACGCCGTAGCGTCCCTGCACTTCGCGGCGGATACGCTCGGCGGCTTCCTGAGCTGAGGGGTCAATGTCTTTCCACGCGGTGGCCGTCTCGTGGACTCGCTCTATGTCCTGCGGGCGTGCCTGGTCCCACCACCGATCATCTGCGGTGGGGGCGAGCTGCGCCCACGCTGCTCCCCGTTGGGCTTCGTAGCGGGCCTGGAGTTCTTTGCCGCGCTGTTCCTCGACTGCTTGCTGCTGGCGTAGCGACTGCTCACGCATCCGGGCGAACTGTTCGCCTAACCGGCCCGCTAACGCTATTCCGGTTCGTGAGAGTCCGTTTACTGCTTCTTCAATGCCGTCTGATTCGCTCATTGCCTTGTCTCCCCTAATATCTGATTATCGTTGGATTCCGCGCTCATGCTTAGGTGTCGTCAGGGTTGGTTTCTTCGCCGGTTCGATCTTCCGCCGCCGTCGTCGGGCTGGCCATGATCATTACAGCAGCGATGACCAGGCCGCCCCTGGAGTTTGGCTGGTTTGCCTACGCGCCGCTGTCAAACTCCGTGCTCCTGCCCGGTCCGACCGCTGGTGAAATCTTCGGGCTGGGTCTTGCTGCGCTCGGGCTGATAATTATCGCCTGGGCACTTGGCTACTTTCGCGGGTGGCGGGCACCATGACCACTTTCACTCTAAAGCCGGTGGCCGTCTGGCTTGTCGCGCTCTCATTTGTGGTGACGCTCGGTGGGGTGTCACTCCTGTTCGGCGCCACCCCCACCACGCTGCCCCTGCCCACCGGCGTCGGCGAGCAGAGCATCGCCTATTCCTCCGAGTTGGTCATAGCGGTCGACGACGACGCCTCCTCCTTTTCCGACCTGCTCGCCGTGTGCGGTCAAGTGCTGCTGGTCGGTGGGCTGATGGCCAGCGCCGCAGCCGCCGGCCTCCGGCTGGGGAAACGTCAGCGGGTCATGACTGGGACAAACCCGAGGAAGCCCAGCTCACCGGTGGTGGTGCTGTGGGTGGGCACCGGTCTACTTCTGGCCGGAGTCCTCATTGCGGTGGGATCGGGACTCGTGCCTGCCCCTCTGGCCTCGCATCCGGGTGCCGTCCACACGCCCTTCGGCAGTGGACTCCCGATCCGGCCGATCGGCACCGCCCTGTTGACCAGCGGGGTCGCCCTCGGCGCCGCAGTCGGCGGCTACCTTTTCGGTTCACGCCGCCGTTAGGTGCTCACTTTCCCCCGGCCAGACCGTTCGCTTCCCTAGCGGACAGGGGCGGGAAACTCAGATCAAACTCTCAGGAAACCGGAGTAACGTCCAAACATAACCGTTGTGGTTGCGGAACTTGTGATCAAGGGAGATGGACCATGAACCGTAAGTGGCGAAACTGGGCGCCGGCCGTAGCAGTGACAGCTGTCATGGGCGCCGGGGTCATCCTGGTCCCACTCACGGCTAACGCCGCGGTCGACCTGCCGGACCTGACCGCCGCCGAGGTACTCGAACTAGCTGCCGGCCACTCGGTGGATGCACTTTCGGGCACCGTGGAGCAGACGTCCGACCTCGGGCTGCCTGACCTCTCCCTGATCAATGGTGCGGGCGGAGGCGGTATGGGGCCCAGCACAGCCCCTGGAACTGATCCCGGCGCCGACGGGGGTTCGGTTCCGACTGCCGAGGGCGCCATGCTGGAAATGCTCACTGCCCCACACACCGCACGGGTCTTCCTTGACGGCCCAACCCAGGCTCGAATCCAGATCCAGGACGAGATGGCCGAACGAAACCTCATCCTCAACGGCGATGAGCTCTGGTTCTACGACTCCGGAGAAAATTCCGCAGTACATTCGGTAATCAAGTCGGCAGACGGAGTGCCGGCTGACCTCCCCGGGGTGCAGACCCCGGACCAGCTCGCCACACTCCTCCTCGAGAAGGCCGACCCGACCACCGAAGTTTCAGTTGGCCCCGACCGGATGGTCGCCGGCCGTGCCGCCTACCAGCTGATCATGACCCCCCGCAGCAACGAAACTCTGGTGGGTTCGATCACGGTCGACGTCGACGCCGAGACGGGCCTCCCGCTCGCGGTCAGCGTCGCTGCCAGTAGCGGAACCACCCCGGCGTTCAGTGCCGCATACACCGAGATCAGTTTCGAGGCGCCCGCTCCCGAGATATTCGACTTCACGCCCCCGGCTGGTGCCACCATCACTGAGGCTCCGGAACACGGCGAATACCGCGAACACGACGACAAACGCGATCATAGCGATGGCAAGCCCGAAGCCACCGACGAGTCAACCGAACCGACTGTCACCGGCACCGGCTGGGGAACCGTGGTGGAGTTTTCCGCCGGGGACTTCCCGACCGGAGACCCCGAGTTGACCGGAATGATCGATCAGCTAAGCACACCGGTCGACGGCGGCCGCCTGATGCAGACCCGACTGCTGAACGTTCTGCTCACCGATGATGGGCGGGTTCTGGTGGGTTCCGTGCCCGCCGATCGTCTCCAGGCAGTTGCCGACGACGAGTGAGCGACGAAACGTTACCGGAGGGCCCTGCCGTTCAGACCAGGGGGCTCTCGAAGCGATTCGGTGGGCAAACAGTCCTGGACGGTATCGACCTGTCAGTGCCACGGGGGTCGGTTTTCGGCTTCCTCGGCCCCAATGGGTCAGGCAAAACTACAACGATCCGTATCCTGCTAGGCCTGGCGAGCGCGACATCGGGCGACGTGGAGGTACTCGGGCGCAAGATCCCCAGGTTTCTTCCCGAGGTACTGCCCAGGGTGGGAGCCCTCGTGGAAGGACCTGGGTTTTACCCTTTCCTCTCGGGGCGGGCCAACCTGCACCGCCTCGACGCCGCAGACCGCTTCGTTGACCCGTCGACCCGCCGCGCCCGCACCGCGCAGGCACTGGAACGGGTAGGCCTTTCACAGGCGGCCGACAAAAAGGTGGGGGCCTACTCTCTGGGAATGAAGCAACGGCTAGGGATCGCCAACGCACTGCTGACACATCGGGACCTGATCGTCCTGGACGAGCCGACCAACGGCCTCGATCCCCAGGGCACCCGGGAGGTGCGCCATCTGGTCCATTCCCTCACCGCAGAAGGCACCACGGTCTTCGTCTCCAGTCACCTGTTGGCCGAGGTGGAACAGATCTGCTCCCACGTGGCGGTCCTCCGAGCGGGCAAGCTGGTGGCGCAGGGCGAGCTGAGTGAGCTGCGCGCCGCCGGCCAGACCCGGGTGGAGGTACTTACCCCCGACGGCGCGGACTGCCGACAGGTGTTGACCCGGCTGGGATTGACCCCGCAAGAGCCGACACCCAGCCACCACACCCCGGGCGGTTCCGATGTTGCGGTGGGCGCCCCGCTACCCGAGCATTTCCCACCCGAGACCATCGTCGCCGCTCTCGTGGCCGCCGGGGTACGCGTGAAGGGCTTTACCGTCGATCAGGTGGGGCTTGAGGAACTTTTTGTGTCGCTCACCGGGGAAGGGTTTGACGTTGTCCAATAACGATCCGGCGCACAGCATCGGGCGGCGGCCCGCAACGGGGCTGGTGTTTATGGCTTCGGAACTTTCAATCCTGTTCAGACGACGGCGCACCTGGGCCCTGCTTCTTGCGCTGGCGGCCATCCCGGTTCTGATTGCGGTGGCTGTCCGGCTGACCTCCGGTCCGCCTACGGGGCGCGGCCCGGCCTTCCTTGACCAGATCACCCAGAACGGGTTGTTCGTGGCCGTCGCAGCGATCACTGTCGCTATTCCGCTGTTTCTGCCGCTCACTGTCGGGGTAGTGGCTGGCGATACCATCGCCGGCGAAGCCAGCACCGGAACGCTACGCTACCTCCTGGTGGCACCCGTGGGCCGGGGCCGGCTGCTCGCCGTGAAATTCGCCGGTGCTGTGGTGTTCTGCCTGGCAGCGACACTCGCCGTCGTCCTGGCCGGAACGCTGATTGGCGCTGTCCTGTTCCCAGTGGGGCCGGTGACCCTCCTGTCCGGTGACACCGTGAGCATCGGCGAGTCTCTGCTGCGGTCGGCGTTGATCTGCGCCTACGTCACCGTGTCGCTTACCGGGCTCTGCGCCGTCGGCCTGTTCATCTCGACCCTCACGGATGTGCCGGTCGGCGCGATGGCCGCGACGGTGGTCATCTCGGTCGTCTCCCAAGTGGTGGGTCAGCTTCCCCAGCTGGAACTCTTGCACCCCTGGCTCCTGAGCCACTACTGGTTTGGCTTCGTGGATCTGCTCCGGCAGCCGATCGAGTGGTCCTCCTTCGCCGCGAATGCCCTCCTACAATCGGGTTATGTGCTGGTCTTCGGCGCGCTCGCCTACGGCCGGTTCACCACGCGCGATGTCCTCGCCTGACGGCTGCCCTCATCTTGCTGGATTCCCGATTCCACTGAGTGGAAAGTACGATAGCCTCTAGAAAGTTTCCACCTCGCGGATCAAACCTGTCAGTGGGAGCTCGAGAATTGGGAGTGTCACATGGCTGAGAAAGCAGCAGGCGGCGGGGTACAGTCCGTCGAGCGGGTCTTTGAACTGCTCGAGCTCATCACCGACGCCGGCGGGGAAGTCTCCCTCAGTGAACTTTCCTCCTCGACCGAGCTTCCCTTGCCGACCATCCACCGCCTGCTGCGCACCCTGGTCGCCAAGGGTTATGCCCGCCAGCTACCAAACCGCCGTTACGCGCTGGGCCCGCGGCTAATCCGGCTGGGCGAAGGCGCCAACAAACAGCTCGGAGCTCTTGCCCGTCCCCAGCTGAAGAACCTGGTTGACAGTCTGGGCGAGACGTCCAATATGGCGGTCCTGGATTCGGACATGGTCATCTACATCGCTCAGGTGCCCTCCCCCCACTCGATGCGCATGTTCACCGAGGTGGGCCGCCGCGCCCACACCCACGACACCGGCGTGGGGAAAGCCATCCTTGCGCAGTTGAGCAACGATGCGGTGCGCAGCATCGTCGGCCGCGCGGGCATGCCGACGCCGACCGACAGGAGCCTGAAAAACATCGACGAGTTGCTGGCCGAACTGGAGCTCATCCGCGAGCGCGGTTACTCAGTCGATGAGCAGGAGCAGGAACTCGGCGTCAGGTGTTTCGCCATGGCCGTCCCCGACGCGCCGACCCCCAGCGCCATTTCAGTATCCGGGCCGGTCTCCCGCGTCGATGAACGGTTCGCCGAGAAGGCCGTCCCTCTGCTCCGCGAGGCGGTCCGATCAATCGCCGCGGAACTGAATCTGAAGGCCTGACCCGGTGTTTCGGCGACTTCAGACCGGGTTATTTGTAGGGTGAAGCATGGACGCCGTAGCTGCGCTTAATGAAATTGCCTTCTGGCTCGAACGCAAGGCAGCGCCAACCTTCAAAATCAAGGCATTCCGGAACGCCGCCGATCTTCTCGGTGAGCTGTCTTTCGACGAGCTGCTGGCCAGGACCAGAGACGGTCGACTAAAAAGGATGAAGGGCATCGGGGCGCGCACCTTCGAGGTGGTCTCCCAGTCCGTCAGCGGAGAGATCCCCGATTACCTCGCTGAACTCCGCGAACAGTCGGCAATGCCCCTGGGGGAAGGCGGACACTCGCTCAGGGCCGCCCTACGAGGCGACCTGCATAGCCATAGCAACTGGTCCGACGGGGGTAGCCCCATCGAACTGATGGTCCAGGCCGCACAAACCCTCGGCCATCAGTATCTGGCCCTCACTGATCATTCGCCCAACCTCACTATCGCCAATGGGCTCAGCGCCGAACGACTCGCTGAGCAGCTCGATATTGTGGAGCAGATCAACGCCAGCGCCGCCGGGTTCCGGCTGCTGGCCGGCATCGAGGTCGACATCCTTGAGGACGGCACCCTCGACCAGACGCCAGCGCTGCTGGACCGGCTCGACGTCGTCGTCGCCAGCGTGCACTCCAAGCTTCGCTCTGACCGTTCCACTATGACCCGGCGGATGCTCGGCGGGATCCGGAACCCACAGACCAACGTCCTGGGACACTGCACCGGCCGTCTCGTGCAGGGGTCCCGGGGGACTCGCCCGCCGTCGGAGTTCGACGCCGTCCAGGTCTTCGCGGCCTGCGCCGAAAACAACGTTGCCGTGGAGATCAACTCCCGACCGGAACGCCAGGATCCTCCCGATGAACTGATTCGCCTGGCACTGGATGCTGGCTGCCTTTTCAGCATCGACAGCGACGCGCATGCGCCCGGCCAGCTGGATTTCCTGCAGTACGGGGCGGAACGGGCCGAAGCCAATGGCGTTCCGGCTGAGCGCATCATCACTACCTGGCCGGAGGAGCAACTGCTCAGCTGGCTCAACGGCGACTAGGTGAGCCAGCATCGCGGAACGAACCAACCGACAGCACCAGAACTAGCCCAGGGGAAACAGATGGACGTAACACCCAGTACGCCCACCGCAGTCGTGACAGGCGCAGGCTCGGGCATTGGGCGTGCCGTGGCCCGAGAGTTTCTCACCGCCGGGTTCGACGTCGTCCTGGCGGGCCGGAGACAAGCTGCCCTTGAAGAGACCGCAGACGGGCATCCCCACGCCCATGTGGTGTCCACCGATGTTACCCGGCCCGACGATGTCGACCGACTGTTTTACTACGTCCAGCAGGAGTTCGGGGCCCTGTCGGTACTTTTCAATAATGCGGGCGTGTTCGGTCCTACGGGCGCCGTTGACGAGATTCAGCTGACAGAGTGGGCCGACACCGTTGCGGTCAATATCACCGGCGCGTTCCTGTGTGCCGCAGCCGCTGTTCGACTGATGAAGAGCCAGCAGCCACCGGGTGGGCGGATCATCAACAACGGGTCCATTTCGGCTCATTCACCCCGCCCATTGTCGGTCGCCTATACAACCACCAAGCATGCGATTACTGGCTTGACCAAGTCGATCGAGCTGGATGGACGCCCCTTCGGCATCACCTGCGGCCAAATCGACATCGGGAACGCCCACACCCAACTCATGGACACCATCGGCGTCAACGGCGGCGCGTTACAAGCAGACGGCTCCCGCCGACCGGAGCCCACCTTCCCCGTGGCAGAGGCAGCCCGGGCGGTCCTTTTGATGGCTCAACTGCCGGCCTCTGCATCGGTCGGGTCGTTGCTCATCACCGCGAGCGGGATGCCCTTCGTCGGCCGCGGCTGACCCGGGCGCCTTTTGGCCTCTGGGCGGTGCGGCTACCGCCAGGAGGTGCAGCGCCGTCAGGAGTACCAGAACCAGTTGGGCGGGTTCCAGGAGTCCGGCACCTCGTGCCCGTTAAACCTCCCGCAAACAGAGCAGGAGTAATTGACGCTCGCTGCAACAAGGTGACCACCCCCCGCGGGACGACGCGCCGGGACGAAATCCTCATACATCAGGAACTCGTCGGTGTCGCATTCGGAGCACCAGGGCAGGCCCGGGTCACGTTCCCTGACATCGCCTGCGGGCACTCGGGTCCGCTCGGACTCGTATGGATTGAATATTGCCATGGGAATCACCACTCCAGCCAGTGAATAATTAAGCTCCGGTTAATTCCGTCCCCTTATGAGTGGACCCCACCCTAGTCCTCTCACGACATTTGGGGAAGAGCCTGTCGTCACCACTGGATTAACGAATTCTGTTGAAACTTTCACTTTTGACAGGCCTTGGCAGAATAGAGGAATGGTCATCCGCAGCCCCCACACCACCGAGGCCCTTCGCCCAGCCGATGCAGCACCGTTAAAACGTGCCCTCGCCGAAACCGCTGACGTCACCGTATTTGTTGACGGCACCGCGGTGAAACTGCCACCTGCCGCCCGGGATGCTGTCGTCGACGTCCTGCGCCGGCTTGCTGCCGGTGACGCCGTCACCACCACCTCCGCTGCCGAGACCCTGACCACTTCACAGGCCGCGGCGGCAGCTGGAATTTCCCACACCTATTTACGAAATCTCACTGATGCTGGGATTATTCCGGTCGAATATCGCGGCACCCATCGACGAATTAGATCCCAGGACATTACCAAGTGGCTGGCCACGCAGAAATCAGACAATCGCGGAGAGTCGCCGCGATCAATTACGGACAGCTAACAGACTGCCAATACCGGATTAGATCCTGGGACGCCGTGACCATTTCCGCGCCTTGAGGGCTAAATGGAGTTCCAGCCGCACGTGACCGCCCAGCGGGTCCGCGCCAATGATCGACCGGATTCGAGCCAGCCGGTTGTAGACACTACTGCGGTGTAGGTGCAGTTGCGCGGCTACATCCTGAACCGACCCGTTCTTGTCGTAAAGCAATTCCAGGACGGGCAGTAGTTCAGAGTTTTTATCCTGCTCCTCAATTTCGGCGAAGTGGACCGACTTGGCGGATGTCAGCTGCCACCCTCCGGCGGCTAGGAACTGATAGCACCCGGTGGCCCGGTATTCAGTGATCAGACCGAGCCCTCCATCGACCGCCGACGCCTGGACGGCGTGGCGTGCCTGGCTGAAAGCCTTTGGCAGCTCCCGTAGATCAAGCACCCGTTCGCTCAGCCCCAGCAGGGCACGCCCCACAGCACCGCCTTCACGCTTGGCTTGTTCCTGATCGTATCGGCGAAGGATCTCAGCGTATTCGCCGCCGCCCACGTCACCGGTGAGGAGCAGCACGGCGATGGCCGGAGTCCCGGCGCTGAACAGCACCGACCTCACACCGACGGTGGCCTGCAGGGCGGCAGTGCGGTGGGTCAGCAGGCTCGCGTGGGGGTCGGCGGGTTCGGGCAGATCGTTCTGGGCGTAGAGCACCGCTACCTGCCAGGGAGCAGTGTTGTGAAGCTCGGGCCAACCAGCCAGCTCGTCGGTACCAGCCTCGGTCCCGTCACAGGCCGCCAGAAAGATGCTTTCCCTCTTGCGCCGGTGTTCGGAGGCTGCCGTGTTGCCTTCCAGTAGTAGTGATGCAAGTCGATCCATGTCAGCACGCACATCCGGGAGCTGGTCGAGAATGGCCTCGGGGGTCGTCTCGTTTGCCTCCTGCTGCACCCAGAGGTAGCCCACCCGGAACCCTCGGACCAGCAAGGGAACGCAGACTCGTCCGAGCATCCCTAGCGACGGGTTGGCTGGCAGCACCACTGGACGGACTGCCGATGAGATGCCGTGCTGCAATTGCCATTGGCTGACGTCGGCAGGCACCTTCTTGCTCAGCAGGAAATTGACCCTGACCCGGTCAGCAGCGGATTGGTGGCTGCTGTACGCCAGCAGCACGCCGTCGAGATCTTCAAGAGACAGGCCGCGGTTCAGCCGGGCGGCTATCGCTTCGACGGCCGCGTCGACCCCGTCTGGCTGCATTGCCTAATGCTACTGGGCGGCGTCACCAAGGAGACAATTGATGCGCAAAAGGTCGACACTTGTCGACGTCGTTAGCTGCTGTTCGTATGGTAGTGAACCAGGTCACATTCCGCACCGGGCCCGCATCCACAGGGATCGTTGACCCAGTCGGGCCATCATCCGTCCCCGGGCGACGATCTAGCACGACCGGGGGGCTGCCCGAAGGCTCCTGGTTGTCCGTAGGCTAGGGACCTGGCTATAAGCCACCTCACCGCACCTTGAGAGTGAACGGAGAATCCCGTGATCGTCGGCGTTCCTAAAGAAGTCAAAAACAACGAGTTCCGCGTGGCCATCACCGCCTCAGGGGTGCATGAGCTCCGTACCAACGGGCATACAGTCCTGATTGAAAAAGACGCTGGAGTCGGTTCATACATTACCGACGATGAGTACTCTGCAGCCGGCGCGGAGATTGTCACCTCTGCCGACGAATTGTGGTCCCGGGCGGACCTGGTGCTCAAGGTCAAGGAGCCGATCGCCGAGGAGTATCACCGGTTCCGCGAGGGTCTGATTCTCTTCACCTACCTCCACCTTGCGGCGGAACCCGAGCTGACCCGGGCACTGCTGGACGCGGGCGTAACGGCGATTGCCTACGAAACGGTTCAGGACGGGCGCGCGCTGCCCCTGCTGGCACCGATGTCCGAGGTTGCCGGTCGACTGTCGGTACAGGTGGGAGCTCAGGTCCTGACCGCTCCTGCTGGTGGCCCCGGTCTACTCCTCGGAGGGGTCCCCGGAGTACGCCCAGCGAAGGTAGTTGTCCTCGGCGCCGGCGTAGCCGGCACAAATGCGGCAGCGATGGCGGTGGGCACTGGCGCTGAAGTCACCATTCTCGACATCAACATTGGCCGGTTGCGCGAGTTGGACGCCCTCTACGCGGGCCGGGTCAAGACCGTCGCCTCAAATGCCTTTGAAATCGAGCGAGCAGTGTTGGACGCTGATCTGGTGATTGGTTCTGTCCTGATCCCCGGTGCCCGTGCTCCGAAGCTCGTGACGAACCAAATGGTTTCCCGGATGAAACCGGGAAGCGTCCTTGTGGATATCGCTGTGGACCAGGGTGGTTGCTTCGAGGATTCACATGTGACCACGCACGAGAATCCCACCTTCACCGTGCACAACTCGCTGTTCTACTGTGTGGGGAACATGCCGGGCGCAGTGCCCAACACCTCAACCTACGCACTCACCAATGTGACGCTCCGCTATGCGGTCGCACTGGCGAACCGCGGGGTCCGGGCTGCGTTTGAGTCCGACGCCGCACTGGCGCATGGCCTGAATATTGCCGGTGGACGGGTTGCACACCATTCTGTTTCCGAAGCTCACGGCCTCGACCTCGCCGCTGACTGGCGAGAACTGGTCTGACTCAGCGGAGGTGGGTTGCCTCAATGATCCGCAGGGCAGCAATGCTGTCCTGCGGATCTACGGGCACCGGTGCACCATCGAGCACGGCTGAGGCCATCAGCTCGTAAAACCGCGGGTAAGCGCCCTTCTCCGTGCGCACCTTGGTAGCGTCGGCGTCGAACCCCAGGAGCCCCCAGGCGAGTTCATCCTCGACTCCATAAAGGGAATCTGTGGGGAGCATTCCCGCGATGATCGACGGTTCCTGCACGTCAACACCCCACTTCGAATAGGCCGACTGGGATCCAACGATACGGAACCGGGGGGCGGCCTGCGGTGCCAGGGCGTTCATCCACAGGTGGCTGATGGTCCCGCTGGCGTGCCGCAGGGCGAGGAACGCATCGTCATCCGGCCCACCGTCGCCGCGGTGCGCGGCAAGCTCGGCGTATTGCAGCTCCGCGGGCCCGAATAGCTGCAACGCCTGGTCGATCAGGTGCGGTCCCAGATCGTAGAGTATGCCGCCGCCCTCACCGGCGACCGCCCCCTTCCACGGTTTGGACACCACAGGTTTGAAGGACTCCATGCGGGACTCGAAGCGGCGTACCGTCCCGAGGGCGCCGTCGTCGATGAGCTTCCGGGCGGTCAGGAAATCGCCATCCCACCTTCGGTTCTGAAAAACGCTCAGCACCGTCCCACGAGACCGCGCCAGTTCGATGAGCCGCAGACCATCCGCCGTGTCGACGACGAAGGGCTTGTCGACGACGACAGCGAGCCCAGCCTCCAGGGCCGCTTGAGCCAGCGGAACGTGAGTGGCCGGCGGAGTGCTGATCACGGCCAGATCGAGCTGACCAGCCAGGGCGAAGGCGTCCGCGGCAGTTGGTACTACGCGGACACCCGGATACCGCACCTCGGCTTCGGCTTTCCTGGCTGGGTCGGAAGTGACGATGATATCGAGTGAGTACCGCGGGTTAGCGTGGATGAAAGGGGCATGAAACACGCGTCCACCAAGGCCGTAGCCGAAGACTGCTGTTCGGATTGTCGTCATGGGCTCAGCCTACCGGGCGGAGTTAAACCCTTCGATCCTCGACTGTTCGATAAACCTCAGCCGCAATGAACACCGCCCGCAGTGAGAATCAGAGGCAGTCAGAACCAGAGGCAGTCAGGACCAGAGGCTGTCCGCCCAGGCGGCATCGCGCAGGTAGTCCCTGGCCGGTCCAACCTCCCACAATTCGCCACGGGAAGCGAGCACACCCTGCACCAGCATGTCCTCAAGGGTGTCCGGTGAGCACCCCAGAGCCTCACTGAGTTCCCGCACATCGGTTGCCAGGATGACATCATTGCTAATCGCCATGGTGCTCTAATCCTTCCGTGGTGCCCTGCTGGTCGGGTCTGGGTCTGGCCTAATTCTGTCGGTAAGTGGGTGACTCGCGTTCGATGCCCCATGACCGGGCGTACAGACCGAGGACTGCCTCTTCACGGGTAGAAAAGCCCAGCCGATTCAGCGTCAGGTGCGCCTGGTAAACGGTCAGGTGCTGAGCGCTGCGGCTCACCTGGGCCTTGTCGGCGCGGTAAAGATAATTGTCGATCCCGCGGGACCATCTGCGACGCCAGTTATGCGCCGCAGATTCGGCAGCGGTGGCCGCCATCAAGCCGTGAAAGGCTGAAGCCCGGACCTCCACCTGTGCCGCCAGGGCCTCACGGACGCCCACCGCGCGGGGGCCCAGGTCAGCGGTGCAGGTTCTGAGGTGACTGTTCCAATAAAAGTCCCAGCTGATTCGCCGCCGGTCAGGCCAACCAGCAGATCGTGGGCCTTTCATCATGCTCCGTGCAGAGTCGAAAAGGATCAGCGCACCGAACGCCGATCGGTTGTGCATCTTGGGGAAACGTCGGCTGGCCCATGTGGCCAGCTCGGAGGAGAGTTCGAAGACCTCTTCAGCAAGTTGGAGACCTGCAACCCCACCGTACTTCTCGAGGTCGGCTTCCAGCTTCCTTCTGATCTCATTGCCACTGGATTTATCGGAGCCCGGGGGCAGCTGGCTGCCCGCTGGTGAGGAGAGGTACTGCCGGACGTGCAACCCAGCCACAGCGCTGGGGTTTGCGCCGCCCAGGTCCCCCGCGGTGGCCCGGGCCCGGAAGGTGGCAAGCGAGGTCTGAAGACTGGCAATTGCGGCGGGACTGGCAAGAACGTGTAGCCGCACCTGAGGCACCGTTGGTTCCTCACCCCGGGTGAAGAACCAACGGCTGGCCCCCAAAAGCTGAGCCTGCGCCGCCAGTGGGGCGACCAGATCTTCAATGATGCCGTCCGCTACATCGAAGCCACCGGTAAAGAGCGAGAGATGCCACCATTGAGTGCTGTTGGCGGTTCGTGAGGCGTTTCGAACTGCAACCAGCTGACTCATAGCTCTCTCCTTCCGGATGTTGGTCACCGCCACTGGGGCGAGTCTAAGTGCTGCCATCCCGACGGGAATCGGTCAAAACAACCTGCTATTTCGGCCACTCCCAGTTGTCTGCCATCACCGTTTTAGGCCATTCCCAGTTCGCCGCGCTGAGCTCGGGACTGGTAGAGGCAACGACACTCATGACGACTAGAAGACCGGCTACTGTGCCGACAATCTTTTTCACGAGAACCCCCCTTGAGTGGCCACATGTGGTGGTGCGTCGGCGGAAGTGATGCCGATACCCACAACCATGAGCCGCTGGCTCTATCGATGTCCAGCCAGATAACCACCCTGTTCTGGACATGGCCTAAAGATGACTAAATGGCAGATTTCTGCCGGCGCAACCAACGCTCGCAAGACCCCAATACCCGCACCCGTCCAAGGGAAATCCGCTCCTGGGGCGGAACCGCGACAGGCATCAAGCACTGTGTCATAAAGTGGACATGTCATGTTTTACAGCGCCATGATCGACCTACCAGGCGGCGCTGCACAACCGAATCGCCCCGCGAGGAAACGGGTCGGTAGGCTACAGGCAGGTGTGCCGCCATACCGGGGAGGAATGTTCATGCTCGACGGACTAGGTCTAGAGCTCTACCGCTACGCCGTCGCCCACCCCGGATGGACGCGTCAGGGTGCCTCGGAGGCCCTTGGTTACACCCTGAGGGACATTGATTCCGCGACGAACCAGCTCAGTGAGCGGAAGCTGCTCAGCTCACATGCAGCGGATTCGGACGCGTTCGTCGCGATTTCGCCCGACGTCGCGCTGGCCGATCTGGTTGACGCTGACGAGCGCCTCGTCCAGGACTTGAAGAGTCGGATCAACACCAGGCGCCTCGAGCTATCCGGCCTGGTTCCCCTCTACCTCGAAGCCCGCAGGGACGTCCTCTCCAGCGCATCGGTTGAGGTGCTCGAGGACCCGCACCTGATTCAACGGGTGTTGATCGAGTATGGTCGGGACGTTTCCGAGCACGTGTTGATGGCTGTCCCCGGCCAGGGCGCGAATGCAGATTTCCAGGAGGAGAACGTCAGGAAGGACGTCGACCTGCTGAAGCAGGGCGTGAACCGCAGGAACCTCTACGACCTCAGTACCCGCGACCACATGCCGACCCGCAAGGCGGTGAAAGCGATTGCTGCGGAGGGCGGCGAGTTCCGCACTTTGCCGTCGGTGCCATTCAGGATGCTGATTTTCGACCGGAAACTCGCTGTGGTGGCTCGGCAGCTGACGAGCGACGACAAGGCCGCGATGATGATCCGCGACCCTAACCTGGTGAACGTCTTCATTCGGTTCTTCAACTTCACCTGGGAGTTCGCCGAGCCGTTTCCAACGGAGGAGGATACGGTGTCGCCGCTCAATGGAACCCAGCAGGCAATTCTTGCGGGCCTCGCTGCCGGCTACTCGGATGAGGTTATTGCCCGGCGCCTCGATCTCAGTGTACGCACGTGCAGACGGCACATTGCCTGGATGCTCGAGGCATTGAAGGCTGACAGTCGATTCCAGGCGGGCGCGAAGGCCCGCGATGCGGGCTGGATCTGACCACAGGGAGAATACCTACAACAGGCAACACCCGTTGCTCATTAGTTAACCCCTGCCTTAGACTGCGTGAGTGAACTCACAGGCAAAACTTGACCCAACGACCATGCCGGCCGAAACCGAAGCAGCGCTGGTCCGCGCAGTTGATTCAGCTCATCGACACGAGGCTCTATTCTCCGATCGGGCTGCGAACATCAAACAGTCTGCGGTGCGCGATGTCTTCGACATTTCAATCCAACCCGGGCTGGTGTCGCTCGCCGGAGGAAGCCCCTACCTGCGTTCGCTTCCCCTGAAGGAGCTTGGCGACACTGCCCAACGGATCATCGCCGAGCACGGCCTGGAGGCGCTGCAATACGGCGGTGGCCAGGGGATGGAAAAGCTTCGCCAACAGATCTGCGAGGTCATGGCGGCCGAGGGAATTACCGACGCCGACCCGGCAGACCTCGTGGTCACAACCGGATCGCAGTCAGCGCAGGACGTCGCCGCCAAGGTTTTCTGCAACCCAGGCGATGTGATCCTGTGTGAGGACCCCACATATGTCGGAGCGCTCAACACCTTCGAGGCATACCAAGTGGATGTCCAGGCGGTGGCCATGGACGACGACGGCCTGATCCCCGAAGCCCTCGAACAGCGGATCACCGAACTACAGTCGGAGGGCCGAACCATCAAGGCCCTCTACACCATCCCCAGCTTCAACAACCCGAGCGGGATTACCCTGAAGGCCAGTCGCCGTCAGGTCATTGTCGACATCTGCAAAAAACACAACATCCTCGTGCTGGAGGACAACCCGTACGGCCTGCTGCGCTTTGATGGCAAGCCGCTGACCCCGCTGCGCGAAGGCAACCCCGACGACGTCATTTATCTGGGGTCCTTCTCCAAAATTTTCGCCCCCGGGGTGCGGCTCGGCTGGGCGTTGGTGCCCAGGCACCTGCATCGGCGGTTCTATCTGGCGTGCGAAGCTGTGGTGCTTTGTCCATCCCCGCTGACCCAGATGCTGGTTTCGGCCTATCTCAGCGATTACGACTGGCTGGGTCATCTTGAGACCACGCGAGCCTTGTACAGCGAGAGGTGTTCGACCATGCTGAGTGCCCTGGCGCAGCACCTACCAGCGTCGGTGTCGTGGACGCGTCCCGATGGGGGCTTCTTTATCTGGGTAACCCTGCCCGAAGGGATCGACACCTACCCCCTGCTGTACAAGGCAATCGACGCGGGGGTGGTGTTCATTCCCGGTGCCGCTTTCACCCCCTCCGATGCCCCGTCGAACAAGCTGCGGCTTGCCTTCAGCGCAGTCTCCAGCGAGGACATCGTCACGGGAATCGAGCGTCTTGCCCCGATCCTCCAGGAAGCGATCGCATCGAATCATGCGTAAGCGGAGGCTACCTGTTGCGGGAACGCAACCGGTCCAGGACAACCGAGACCGCCAGCAGCAGGACGGCAAGAATCAGCAACCGGACCACGAAGTTCAGTTCCGGGAAGAGCCACTGCAGCAGGGTTGAGCCGATGAACGCGGCGAGCAGCATGGGCAACAGCCGCTTGAGGTAGGAACCGGTGGGCGACGGCGCCCCCGAATTTTCTCGGTCGGGGCGCTGGCTCGGACTGGGGTTATTTGGCATCGGAAACCAGCCTAGGGCACAACCTCAGTCGAGCAGCAGCGCAGGCTCCTCCAGGATGGAGGCGACGTCGGCCATGAAGCGTGCGCTGAGGTCGCCATCCACCACCCGGTGGTCGAACGATCCCCCCAATGTGGTGATCCACCGTGGGATAACTTCCCCGTCCAGCACCCACGGTTTCTGCTTGATCGTGCCGAAGGCCACGATTGCAACCTCTCCCGGGTTGATGATTGGCGTCCCTGTATCGATCCCGAGTGCGCCGATGTTCGTGACTGTGAGAGACCCGCCCTGCATCTGGGCTGGTTGCGTCTTTCCCGCACGAGCAGTGGTCGCCAGCTCATTGAGGGCGATCGCGAGTTCCTTCAACGTCAGGTCCTGCGCATCCTTGATGTTCGGAACCATCAGTCCGCGAGGAGTAGCGGCAGCGATGCCCAGGTTCATGAAGTGCTTGACGAGGATCTCGTCACCGGCCCAGGTCGCATTGACCGACGGGTTGCGGGCGGCGGCCCAGATGACTGCCTTGCACAGAATGAGCAGGGGCGACACCTTGATTCCCTCGAAGTCCCGGGAAGCCTTGAGCCGCTTCACGAACTCCATGGTGCGGGAGGCGTCCACGTCCACGAAGATGCTGACGTGCGGCGCCGAGAAGGCGCTGTCCACCATCGCCTTCGCGGTCGCCTTGCGGACACCTCTGACGGGCACACGTTCAATCCGCTGATCCTGAGGCTTTTGGGTCGCTTCCCAGAAGGTATTGGCGCCGTCCTGTTCTGCGTCGCGCTGCGCCTGGTAGCTCATGAGATCCCGCTTGGTCACCTCACCCGAGCGGCCAGTCCCTTCGACATCGGACAGGTTGATTCCGAGATCGCGGGCCGCCTTCCGAACCGGCGGTTTGGCCAGCACCCGGTTGGCTGGCTGCGCCCCGTCAGCCGGCGGGGCGGACTGCGGAGTTGGAGCCTGCATTGGCTCTGCGTCAGCCCGTCGAGGCCGCCGCTTCACCGCATCAGCTTTCGGGCCGGTTCCCACCAGTGGGCCGACCTCCGGTGGCTCCTGGGCGCCCGCGTGCTGTCCGCTGTCGGATCCAAAGCCGCTGGTGGCTGACGCGTCCGTTGCGGCTGATGGATGAGTGGTCGCCGGCGGGGTCGATAACTCGCCGGGCATCTGGGGAGCCGGTGCGTCGTCGTCGCCGTCCGCTACAGAGATGATCGGCGAGCCGACGTCGATGGTCTCACCCTCCGTGGCTAGAAGCTCCGCGACGACGCCCGCGTACGGTGAGGACAGCTCTACCAGGGATTTGGCTGTCTCGATCTCGACGATGATGTCATTGATCGCGACGACGCTGCCTGGCTGGACCTTCCACTGAACTATCTCTGCCTCGGTGAGTCCTTCCCCGACGTCGGGGAGATTAAACGTATTGAGTGTCATGGGGTTCCTCTAGTAGGCCAGGGCCCGGTCGACGGATTCGAGGATCCGATCAATATCTGGCAGGTAGTGCTCTTCCATGCGCGCCACGGGATACGGCAGGTGGAAGCCTCCTACCCGCATCACGGGGGCCTGTAGCGAAAGGAAGGCGCGTTCGGTCACGCGGGCTGCAAGCTCACCGCCGATCCCGCCGAACGTGGGCGCTTCATGGGCGACAACCAGCCGTCCCGTCTTTTGGACTGATGCCGTCACCGTGTCGAAATCCATCGGTGACACCGATCGCAGGTCGATTACTTCGATACTGTGTCCATCCTCCGCTGCAGCCGCTGCGGCGGCGAGCGCAACGGGCACCAGCGGGCCGTACGCCACCACTGTCGCGTCCGTGCCTTCACGCAGCACGTGGGCGGTGAACGGGTCCCCGGATGGGGAGGTTAGGTCCACCTCCCCCTTGAGCCAGTAGCGTCGTTTCGGTTCGAAGACGATCACCGGGTCGTCGCACTCGATGGCCTGCTGGATCATCCAATAGGCATCCTGGGGGTTGGAGGGCGTGATGATGCGCAGTCCTGCGGTGTGCGCAAACAACGCCTCGGGTGACTCGGAGTGGTGTTCAACGCTACCGATCCCGCCCCCATAAGGGATCCGGATGACCACCGGAACTCGGAGCATTCCGTCGCTGCGGGCATGCATCTTCGCCAATTGGGTGGTGATCTGGTTAAACCCCGGGAAAACAAACCCGTCGAACTGAATCTCGCAGACGGGTCGATAGCCGCGCAAGGCCAACCCGATGGCTGTCCCGATGATGCCTGACTCGCCAAGCGGCGTATCGACTACGCGATCTGCGCCAAACTCGGCTTTCAGGCCCTCGGTCACGCGGTAGACGCCCCCGAGAGCGCCGATATCTTCGCCCATCAGCAGCGTCGTCGGGGAAGCCTCCAGCGAGGCGCGGAGGCCCTCGTTGATCGCTTTGGCGATGGTCATGACCGGCATCTAGCGACCTCCATCCTTCTCTGGCGCGAATCCAGCCTCGTAGTCCTGCCAGAACCGCAGTTCCTCCTGAACCAGGGGGTGCGGCTCGGCATAAGCCGTGCCGAAACGCTGGCTAAGATCGGGTGCTTCCATGGCGAGGACCGCGCGGCGGAGCCGGCCGGCCTGCTCCGCCGCCTCCGCCTCAAGTCGTTCGAAAAACGAGTCGGCGGTGCCGTTGGCTCGGAGATAAGTTTCCAACCGGAGTAGAGGATCACGCGCCAGCCATGATTCTTCGTCAGCGGAGGCACGATACTTGGTCGGGTCGTCGGCTGTCGTGTGGGCACTCATCCGGTAGGTGAACGCCTCGATGAGCACCGGCCCCTTGCCCTGCCGGGCATGTTCCAGCGCCCAGGCGGTGACCGCACTGACTGCCAGGACATCGTTGCCGTCGACGCGGATGCCGGGGAACCCGTAGCCCGCGGCGCGCTGGGCCAGGGGTACCCGGGTCTGGACATCCGAGGGCACCGAGATGGCCCAGTGGTTGTTCTGGCAGAAGAACACCACCGGGGCGTTGAACGAGGCGGCGAAGACCATCGCTTCGTGAACGTCACCCTCGGAGCTGGCCCCGTCCCCGAAATAGGCGACCGATGCCGCCGCGGGGACGGCAGGATCGGCGGTACGGTCCCGCTGAATACCCATCGCGTAGCCGACAGCGTGCAGGGTCTGGGCAGCCAGCACCAGGGTGTAGAGCTGGAAGTTGTGCTTCCGGGGATCCCAGCCACCGTTCGTGATCCCGCGGAACAGCTTGAGGATGTCCGGTAAGTCGACTCCCCTGGTCAGTGCCACGCCGTGCTCCCGGTAGGTGGGGAAGGCATAGTCCTGTGGCTGCATTGCGCGACCCGAGCCGATCTGCGCGGCTTCCTGGCCGGTCAGTGGCACCCAGAGGGCTAGCTGGCCCTGCCGCTGGAGCGCAGTCGACTCCTGATCGAACCGACGGATCAGGAACATGTCCCGGTACAGGCCCTGATAGGTGTCCGGATCGGGGGCATAGTCGCTGAACCGAGCATCGTCCCGCAGATCGCCGTCTGCGGTCATCAGCTGGACCATGTCCGGGGTGTCCAATCCAGCAGCGGCCGGACTCACGCCGTTTCCGTTGCTGTCCAGCCCGGCTGCGGTCGATTGCACAACGTCCATACGTGCTCCCTCCCCGTCCTTATATACCTTGAATGGAATGTATCGCTGGGACATACGCTCATGCGCATGTACCTCGTCCACACTAGTCACGAGATCGTGCTCAACCCATTTATGACGCTCTACGAAAGGCCGGGCCCATGTGGGTAAGCAGCGCAAAGGTCAAGGAAACGGGTGTTGGCTTCGGGCTCGCCAATACTCACCCGGGCCCCCTCGGTGCCGAAGGCGCGGACCGACAAGGCCCGCTGTTCAGCGAGTCCCGCGAATTCCGGCGTGTTGTCGCCAAGCGCGAGCCAGACGAAGTTTCCCTCGGCGTTGGGCACAGTCCAGCCCAGCTCCCGCAGGCCCTCGACCACCCGGGTCCGCTCATCGACAATCCCCTGGACGCGCTCCCTCACCTCGTCGAAATGCTCCAGGGAGGTCACCGCAGCCTGTTCAGCGATCTGGGAGACTGCAAACGGCACGGCGCTCACCCTGAGATATTGAGTCAGTTCCGGCTGCGAGACGGAGTACCCCACGCGAAGCCCAGCGAGGCCATGCGCCTTGGAGAACGTGCGCAACACCACAACGTTCTGGTGCTCCCGGTACATCGCGAGCCCGTCCACTGCCTCGGCGTCCCTGACAAACTCCTGGTAAGCCTCGTCGATGACGACGACGATATGCGCCGGCACCCGCTGCAGGAACGAGGCGACCTCGGCCGCCTTGAGGATCGGTCCGGTGGGGTTGTTGGGCGTGCACAGCAGGATGACGCGGGTCCTGTCAGTAATTGCCGCAAGCATTGCCTCGAGGTCGTGGGTTCCATCCTGGTTTAGTGGAATCTGCACACCGGCCGCCCCGGCCAGCCCAACGCAAATCGGGTACGCCTCGAATGAGCGCCACGGATAGATCACTTCATCGGCCGCGTCGTAGTCGTTTTGCCCCGCAAACGTGGCCAGGACCTGGTTCAACGCGCCCAGGCTTCCTGCGCCGGCAACAATGTCATCGGCGGGGACGGCGAGGAACGACGCGAGCGCCGTCCGGAGCGCGGTGGTCATCGGGTCTGGATAGCGGTTGATGTGCGTCTGCGACGCGATCGCCGCTAGCACCGACGGTAGCGGTGGGAGGGGGTTCTCATTGGAGGAAAGTTTGTAGCTCTGCAGGCCCTCGACAACGACCGGCGGCTTGCCGGCCGCATAGCGTGGCAGGCGGCCCAACACGCTGCGGGGATGGATTGAAGGTTCCTGTGCCCCGGCGTCGTCGCCCTGGCGCTCTGGTGTAGTCATAGGTCCAGCTTATCGCTGGGCATGGGTTGAGCCTTATGACAGCATTGGGTCATGCTGAAGTTCATTGTGCGTATCCTCATTAATGCGCTGGCGCTTTTCGTCGCGGCCTGGCTTCTTCCAGGCATCGAGGTGGGAGGAGCGGCGTCCAGTGGGGATACCACCGGAGTCGTGTTGTCTTACCTGTTCGTAGGGTTGGTTTTCGGTATCGTCAATGCGCTGGTCCGGCCAATCGTTGCATTGCTGTCCCTCCCGCTCACCATCCTGACGCTCGGTTTGTTCACCGTCATCATCAACGCAGGCATGCTGATGCTAACCGCGTGGCTGACCTCTTTCACCCCAATCCTGTTCTCGGTTGACGATTTCTTCTGGACCGCAGTCCTCGGCTCACTCATCATCAGCGTGGTCTCGATGGTGGCAGGGTCACTCACTGGCACTCGCAGGTAGCTGGGGTCCACCCACCGAGCGGCCCGGCTCAGGGGCCGGACCAGGCGTGAACCGATGTCCCCGTCGCCGCTGGTCAGTCGAGGAGGTACGCCCCTCAACCGATGGGCGGTGGGCTATGAACACATGCCGTTCGGCCGGGACCCGGGTACCGATCGCAGCCCTGAGTGTGGCGACGGTCGCTACCACTGAGGGGTGGCTGCTGGCCTCGACCGCTTCGGCCCCGGCCAGATAGGTGCCCAGCTTGTGCGCTGCGCCCAACCCTTTGTCGCCGTCGGGAATCCCTGCGACCGGATCCCGCAGGGTCACCGTCACCCGGTCGCGTTCGTCGGGATTCGAGGTGCCATCCACCTGATGGACCCAATCGTCGGCATGCTCCAGGTGCAGGTATTGAGCCCCACCGGAGGGTTCCCGGCCGGTGGGAGATCCCGCGGTCAACACCAGCTCAAGCTGGTAGGTTTCAGCGAAGCCCGGGTTCTGGGCAATGTTCGCCGCGTGCATTCCGCCCTGGCTGTAGCCGACGACCATCACCCGGTCCCCCGGGACGGCTCCAGATTCGGCGAGCGCCGCTCCCACTGCCTCGGTGACAAACATGCTGTCGTACTGGACCGCCTCGACGATTCCGGTCGGATCGAAGGGCTGGGTGCTGGCGGTGATGGACGACCCCTGGGTGCCTGGCAGCACTACGACAAACACCGACCCCTCCGGTCCCTGAACTTTCAGCACCTCGAAGGCTCCTGGTCCGTCTGCATTGACCGCCTGGACCCGATCCAATAACGCGGGCACTGAGCCGTCGAGTGTCAGCCCGGCAACAGGCGATAGCCGTTCCACGCTCAACGCACTGGGTTCGGCCAGGTCGCCACCATTGGCGAGGCTGATGGCCCGAGCCAGGTCCCGTTCGACCTCGCCCAGAGCGGTCCTGGCTGCGGCCGAAGCCAGGCGAGCCATAGCCTCGGCCGCTTCGTAGGCCAGTCGGCACGCTTCAACCCGCTGGGCTGTGTCCCGCAGTTCGTCTTCGGCTGCCGCCAGCGCGGTCCGCGCATCGTCAAGGCCGGCGACGGCGCCGACCCCCGCGCCCCGCACGGTCGGGTCCTGCTCTTTGAGAAGCATTTGGAGCCGCCATTGGAGCTCCCCGCACTGCTGGAGGATATCGCTGATGCTGTCGGCCAGGAGCCCGAGCCGTACCGTTCCCTGCCGTAGCTCCGACCATTGGAACCTGATGCTTCCTACTCCACCGTTGACGACGATGCTGGACTCCACCGGTTCCGGTGGTGGGTTGACTGGCAAAAGGTCGCCCGTTGCCCTCATGGCAGCTGCTGCGCCAGGTACCGGTTGTACTCGAAGCTTCTGAGCGTGGCGGCGAACGATTCGACACCGATCGCGGCGTCTCGCAACAGTGCACCGCACAGGCGCACTCCTCCCGCCTGGACCAGAACGTAATCCCGATAGTTCCGGCCCGCCGGTGATTCCCACTCAAGGTCGGCAACCTCCACCATCCGGGACGCCACGTTATCCACCGCGTCAGCCTGGAGCAGGACCAGGGCGCTGAGCGCTACTGCGGTGCCACTGTCGGTCGCCCAGGGCTCGCACGGTAACCCAGCCGCACCGTTCATTGAATCTCCCTGTCTGTCCTAACCGGGGCTGTATCACTCGAACGGTACCCCCGCAGCAGGGCAGCCGTGGGCGAAAGCGTTGCTATGTGAGCTGGCGCAGTGCGCTGGCTGGAGGCGGGGGCAAGTCACACGACAGCAGGCACCCTCCAGATCGTGAAATGATCTGGGTATGGCTGATACTTCCCGAGTAAACCTCGCATCGACTTCAACCCAGTCGGGCGTTCCGCTGGCTCTCGGCCCGCTGGACGGTCGGTACAGCGGTGCCGTGGCGGCCCTGGTCGACTATCTCTCAGAGGCAGCATTGAACCGGGACCGCGTCCATGTGGAGGTGGAGTGGTTGATCCACCTCACCCGCAATGCCGTCCTGCCGGGAACCGCACCCCTGACGTCCGATCAGGAGGCGGCACTCCGGGAGATCGTGACCGGTTTCGACGGAGAATCGGTCGCCGAGCTCGCCGAACTGGAACGGGTGACAGTCCACGATGTCAAAGCGGTGGAGTACTTCATTGGACGCCGGCTCCCCGAGATCGGAATATCGGCCCTCAAACCTCTGGTCCACTTCGGCTGCACCTCGGAGGACATCAACAACCTTTCCTACGCCGTGGGAATCAAGGGTGCCGTCGAGAACGTCTGGCTACCCGCCGCCCGGGCCCTGACTGCCCAGATCTCTGAAATGGCACGCGAGTCGGCAGCCGTACCCATGCTCTCGCGCACCCACGGTCAACCAGCAACTCCGACCACGCTGGGCAAGGAGCTCGCCGTCGTCGCGCACCGGTTGGACCGCCAGCTCAAACGGATCGAACGCACTGAGTACCTTGGCAAGATCAACGGTGCGACCGGCACCTTCGCCGCCCACTACGCCTCCGTTCCCGGTGCCGATTGGCAGCGGGTGTCACGGGATTTCGTCGAGAGGCTGGGGCTGACCTGGAACCCGCTGACCACCCAGATTGAATCCCACGACTGGCAGGCTGAGCTCTACGCGGATGTGGCTCGTTTCAACAGGATCCTGCACAACTTCTGCACCGATGTGTGGAGCTACATTTCGATCGGGTATTTCGCCCAGGTTCCGGTGGAAGGCGCCACCGGGTCCTCCACGATGCCGCACAAGGTGAACCCGATCCGATTCGAGAACGCCGAAGCGAACCTCGAAATCTCCTGTTCCCTGCTGGACGTACTGGGGGCCACCCTGGTCACCTCACGGTGGCAGCGTGACCTCACCGACTCATCCTCGCAGCGGAACATTGGTGTCGCGTTCGGTCACTCGCTGTTGGCACTGTCGAATGTGGCGAAGGGCCTGGAGCGGCTCGACGTCGCTGGTCCAGTGCTGGCCGCTGATCTCGACTCCAACTGGGAAGTACTCGGTGAAGCCGTTCAGATGGTCATGCGGGCCGAGGGCATCGCCGGTGTCCCGGGTATGGATGACCCCTACGAGCGCCTGAAGGAGCTGACCCGTGGACAGCGTGTCGATGGCGCCCGGATGCAGGAGTTCGTTTCCGGCCTGGGGCTTTCAGCCGAGGCGGAGACCCGACTGATGGCATTGACTCCCGCCACCTACACGGGGATCGCTGAACAGCTCGTCGGCCACCTCAGGTAGTACCGACCGAACGACCCCCACAGCGACGGGACGGATGCACCCCGAGGCCCCGGGTCTCATCCGAACTTTCCCCATCATCAACTGCGGTCGGAGGGCCTTTGAGCGGCGTACTGGCGGGCTTCGCGATTGTCGGAGCGGTGATCCTGGCGGGCTATATTGCTGCCCGCCTGCGGATCGGTGGGCCCGAGACCGTAAAGGCTCTCACCCAGACGGCCTTTTTCATCACCAATCCGGCCCTGCTGTTCACCATTCTCGCGGACGCTGACCTTACGTCGGTCCTGTCCGCCTACCTGCCAATCGCGCTCATCACTGCCGTGGTCGCGGCGCTCTTGTATGTAGTGGTGAGCCGGATCTGGTTCCGGCGCCCAGCGGCCGAAACAGTCATCGGTGCGATGGCAGGCTCCTACGTCAACGCCAATAACATCGGCATCCCGATCGCTGTCTACGCGCTGGGCAACGCGACGGCCGTCGCCCCGGTGTTGCTGGTGCAGTTGCTTCTGTTGACTCCGCTCTATCTCACCATTCTTGACCTCTCCTCGGGACGGAAGCCCTCGGTCAAAAACGTTCTGACCCAGCCATTTCGCAACCCGATGATCGTTGCCTCATTCATTGGTTTGGCCGTCGGATGGGCTGACCTCGACGTGCCCCAACTGATCTGGGAACCGCTGGCGCTGCTGGGCGGGGCGGCGGTCCCGCTCGTACTGTTGGCGTTCGGCATGTCGCTGCGGGGGAGCCGCCCGCTGCGTGCCAGCGAGGGCCGCACCGAGGTCATCGTGGCGACCCTCATTAAAACCTTCGTCATGCCCGCGACTGCCTACCTGCTCAGCAACTTCCTGTTTCAGCTGGATGATGAGCTGGTGTTTGGCGCGGTGGTCATGGCCGCCCTGCCCGCCGCCCAGAACGTGTTCCTGTTCGCTGGCCGATACAACCGCGGAATCACTGTCGCGAGGGACGTCATCCTGATTTCGTCGATGCTGTCGGTGCCAGCCCTGATTGTGATTGCCTGGTTGTTGACCTAGCCGCTCGTCGCGTTGGTGAGATGAGCCAGTGAGGTGATGGTCTTGGCCTGGCTGTCCCAGCGCCGTGCCCCCACCACGCTGCCCTCGGGCATGGGTGCGCCGACGACGTCGAGCGCTGCTGCCAGCTGCTCTCCCGGCACCGCGTTCGCGAGCGTAATGTGCGGGATCCACCTGCCGGGCAGCGAGGTGTGCGCCGCGCCAGCCACCGCACCGGCGTCGTGCACTCCGCGATGGAGCATCAGCAGTTCGGCGGTGCAGATCACCTGCCGTGCCAGCACGTAGCCCTTCCGCCCGGCGTTGAACAGCAACATCCCACCGCAGGTGAACGCCAGGGGCAGGTTCAGACCTGCCCCTGTTTGCTCATCCCGATTGCCGGTGATGGCTGGTGCGGCTACGAGGGTGATGTGCGGACGGTTATGTGGAGAACGGTGGGAAGCCCTGCTGGGCAGTCCAGCCGCCTGAAGCGCCTCCCACTCGCGCAGGATGAATTGCTCGGATCCCTCATCGAGCAGCAGTTCAATGCTGTCCACCGCGCGGTTTAGCGCGGCCGGCGGCGGAAGTCCCCGACGCCTTCTGAGCCGTCACCCTCGGTCCTGCCGGTGCGCGGATCGAACTGCGGTCGCTGGTATGCCAGTTCCCCTCCGCTGCGCCCGCCGAATGGCCGCCCATGATCGGCGTACTCCTCACGGAAATAGGCGAGGCACCACTGACCCAGTTGGATGCGCGCCCCGGTCCGGAGCACCGACGGCCCCGAGGGGTTGACGCTGCCGCTGACCGGTCCATGCGGGATGAGTACGTACTCGTCGGCGTCGTTATGCACCACTTCGGCGTGCACGGCGTCCAGGCCGGGCAATACCAGATCGACACCGTCTCCGCTGCCGATCGTGGTGGACACCGGCCCCAGGTTGAACTCCCGTGGCACCTGCCCATTCCAGGTCGCCGAATCCTGGACGAAGATCAGCCGGGCACGCCCGCTGCCGGGCGTGTGGTGGGTGGTGGTCACCCGCCGACGGATCTTCCGGTTCACCGTGGGCACGAGGGGAAACGGGGTCGACGGCGGCAGCAGGTTGGTGGCGTCGGACTTCCCTGAGGCCCGCACGCTTTTGGCCATGGGTTTGAGTGCGCTAAGGGATCCCAGCCGGATGTGGGGTGACCGGGTCAGGAGCCGCTGCGCCCGCGAGACCTTGACGGCGCCGAGGCTTACAAGGTTCCCCTTGGGGCCGGACACTGATACGGCAACGCCCTGGTCAGCGAACGCTTTGGCCAACTCCCGGACGGCGTCGAGGCTGGGAAGGGTAGACCCGCCAAAAGCCTCGGGCGTATCGAGATACACCTCGACGGTCGATCCGTCCGCCTTGACGGTCCCGTTGATGGTTGAGGGGGAGCGGTCCGGCGTTGCTGGTTCGGTCACCGAAAATTCGAGATCGATCTCCAACCGGATCTTTGCGGTCATGGCTCAGCTGCGGTGGGTGTCTGAGCCCGCTGCATCGTTGTCACTGGTTGTGACCCGCAACGTTCCGTTCAGCTTCCATGTGGCGCGAGGGGCGTCGGGACCAATATCCCGGGGTACCTCGACGGTCATGTCGATGAAGCTGTAATTTACGGCTGCGCCCTTGCCGGTGAGGTACGTCCACATTTCCTCGGCAAGATCTGCCCAGTCCCGGATGTTGTGGTGGTCCTGGCTGGCGGGGGAAATGTTTTCGGTCATGAGTGATTCCTTCGTTGGAGCGTGCACTATGACAGACGCCCTCTACCCGTCTGACGCTAACAATCCAACCTTAGTACGACACCCCGAGCGGCAACACCCCCCAAAATCCAATAGCTCACCAAGCTACTGACCACAGTCTGCACTTCCCGCGTTTCCCCTGAAATCGCGACATCACCGGTCATTCCGCTATTGAGTTTCAGCTTTGCGCCGTGCGCTCCTGTTCTTGAGAAAGATCGCTCCGAGGATCCAGCCTCCTAGCGCGGTGACAATCCACACGATCAGAGTTGCGAGCACCCAGGCGGAGACACCTCGAATCTCCAGCCCTCCCTGAAAGAAGGAGGCGACAAAAAGGGCGATCAGCGTGGTCACCAGCCCTATCCCACCCAGGATGGGCGACGCGTACTGTCGCGCGACGTTGAAAACAAATGGCCCCAGGATGCCCTGCGCGAAGGCAAATACCAGAGTGGCGACGATGAAACCCGCAAGCTGCAGAGTCACACCGGGGACAAGCCACGCGGCCAGAAGTAGACCGACGGCCGCAGTAACCAAATTGATGAGGACATGGAACAGAAACCGGATCATGAGCATTTCACTTTCTCTCAGGCTTCTTACCCGCTTCGGTGAGGCCCATCCTGCCACCAAGGTCTCATTCAAGGCTCACCCGTATCGGGTGGTCTCGTCACGACCCGTACGCGATGCAGCCCGCAGCGGTGATGCGCCTATTTGCCCTGCAACCACCGCGCTGCCTCGTTCTGCAGGCGCACCTTCTTGTCGTCGTCGAACTTGTCATAGAGGCTCACCATCATGGAGGACCGTGGATTCCGGCTGAACATCTCGCGGTGATCACTCACGAACTGCCAGTAGAGGGCATCCCAGCTGTCCTGCCACGGGCCCGGTGGAAAATTGCTCATCTTCTTCAGGTAATTGCTGCCACTCACGTAAGGCTTGGTCGTGATCATGTTGCCGGCCGCGAACTGGCTCATCGCGTAAACGTTAGGGACCATCACCCAGTCGTAGGCGTCGATGAACATCGCCATGAACCATTCGTAGACGTCGTCCGGGTGCATCCGCAACAGGGCCATTGCGTTGCCGAGCACCATCAGTCGCTCAATATGATGCGCGTAACTGGTGGCGTCTACTCGCTTGATGACGACGTCGACCGGCTCCAGCCCGGTCTCCCCGGTCCACCAGCCGTCGTCGAGGCGACGCTCAAACCCGAGGGTATTGATGGTGCGCATTTCACGGCCACGCAGCAGGTAGGAGGCGCGCATGTATTCGCGCCACCCGATGACCTGACGGATGAAGCCCTCGACGCTGGCAATTGGTGTGTCATGCCGCGCGGCATGATCCAGGGTCACGTCAACCACTTCCAAGGGGCTGAGCAGACCCAGGTTCAGGCTTGAGCTCAGCACCGAATGGAACAGGAAGGAATCAGGGGCCGAGATGGCGTCCTCATAGGGGCCGAACTTCGTGAACCGGTCATTCAGGAACGCTTCCAGGGCAGCGGCCGCTTCCTGGTGGGTAACAGGCCAGTTGAACCCGGCCGCTGCTCCTGGGTTGTCGGGGAATTCCTGAGCCACCCACTCCAGCGCACTCAGCACCTCATCCGAACGGTCAAACACGGGAAGGTCCGGCAGCGTCATCCCTTTCGGAAGCTTCTTGCGGTTCTCCGAGTCGAAGCTCCAACGCCCACCAATCGGGCTGCCATCGGGCTCGACCAGGATGCCCAGCCGGCGGCGCTGCCACTCGTAGAAGTTCTGCATGCGCCAACCGTTGTCCCTGAAGTAGCCGCTGATGTCTTCACTACTGAGCAGGAAACCGGGGCTGGTTTCGATCTGAGCAGGCAGACCAAGGTCACCGAGGGTCGTGGCGAGCCGCTGGTTCAGCCAGTCGTCGACGACTTCATAGTAGGTACACCGTGTGGCGCCAAGTTCGCCCAGAAGGGCGCCCAGCCGGTCCTGACTCGCCTGGGTTGCTGACGTTTCAAGGTAATCCACAGCGTGACCTGAATCCTTCAGGCGTTGTGCAAAAAGGCGCATGCTCGCCCGGTGCAGGACCAGTTTCTGCTGGTGGAAGCGGTACTGGCGGAAGAAGAGGTCGTCTTCAACCAGAATGAACCGGTGCGACGAGGGGGCCTCCAGGTGCTCTTCGAAGAGCTGGTGGGGGAATACCAACTGAACCTGCATTGCAACTCCTTCGTCCCGCCTGACGTGCATCTGCACCGCTGCAATGCTCGCACATCCGGGGAGTCCTGCGGCTCGGTTGCTAGGCTGAGCCATATGACTCGATTCGCCGTACATGTTGCCTGCGCCGACGGCCGGAGCATCGATACTTTCCAGCTGGACACAACCTCCGAAACGTTGACGACCGGCCAGTCCTTGGCGCTGGGCGTGAAGGTTCAATGCCTCGCGATGCACCCCTCCAGCCGAGTGCTCTACGCCGCTCTCGCCACCTCCCCGCCCTCGGTCACCGCGTTATCCATCGACTCAAGCTCAGGCAGCCTCGCCACGGCTCATAACGCCGATCTGGTTGCCGGGATGGCCTATCTGGGTGTCGACCCATCGGGCAGCCACCTGCTGGGCGCTTCCTACACTGACCACCTGGTCAGTGTGATGAAGCTCGACGGCGACGGCGGGATGGTGCCGGACACTGCCACCTCCGAGGCTCCCGGGGCCCACGCCCACGCCGTCGTCACGAGCCCCGATGGCCGGTTTGCCTACGCCACCGCCCTGGGTGATGACCTCATTGCCTGGTGGGCATTGGACTCGGCCACGGGCACGCTGACTGATCACGGCCAGATTGCCACCCCTGCCGGGAGCGGCCCGCGTCACCTGCGCTTCTCACCGTCGGGCGCGACGCTCTACGCGCTCCACGAAATGTCCGGGGAGATCGCGGCGTTCGCCCGGGACCCCGAGTCTGGCGCCTTGACCGAGCAGCAGCGGATCTCCTCGATTTCCCCCTCACTGAATCTGGTGCCCGGACGGGTCCGGGACGGGTCCGGGCCCGAACCGGCAGCCAACGCCATCTGGTGCGCTGAGCTGCAGGTGTCCCCCGACGGTCGCTTCCTGTACAGCACCGAGCGCACCAGCAGCACCATCGCCGTCGTCGCCGTGGCACCCGATGGCACGCTCTCGCTGGTCGACACGACCCCCACGCAATCCCAGCCTCGCGGGATGAACATCGACCCTACCGGTGGGTTTCTGCTGGCATGCGGGGAGGCCTCGGACGGGATAACCCTGTACGCGATCGACCCGCAGAGCGGACTGCTGCACGAACGCGGGAGCCATGGCTGCTCCCCGGGGCCGCGGTGGATCGAGTTCTCACCGCTGGACTAGCTCCTTCTCGGCCCAGAAAAGTACTGGACCCGCAGCTTCGCGGTGGCGACACCACTTGGCTGCGGCCCGGCCACTTTTCTGAGTCCGTGCCGGGTGTTTTTGAGCCGTGCCGGGCCGATACTCACGATGTGCTGCCTGCTGGACCGTTCACCCGGTAACGGGACTGGACGGCACCGCCGGTCAGGACTTTGGTCTCCTCGTGGGTCAACTGGATGTCGGCGGGAACTGAGCCGAAGAGGGGCTTACCGTCACCGATCAGCACCGGCACCCGAGTGAGCGTCAAAGTGGAAATGAGGCCCTCCGCCAGGAACGTCCGCACCGTTCTGCCGCCGTCAACGTAGACATGCCGGGCGCCGCCGTCGTCGAGCCTCGCCAGTGCCTCGGTGAGGGACCGCACCACCTCGATCCGGGGATCGTCGGACTCAAGGGTGGTGCTGAGCACCAGAACCTTGGTGTCACCGTAGGGCCACTCGCCGAAGGAATTGACGATGTCATAGGTGCTGCGGCCCATCACCATGTGATCGACCAGTTGCATGAAGTCCGAGAACCCTGCCTCCTCCGGATCTGCAGCGTCGCTGGGGCTGTCGGTAAGCCAGTCGAGGTCGTCATCTGTGCGGGCGATCATCCCGTCGACGCTCATTCCGATAAAGACGTGCCCCTGCCACTTTCCTCTTTGCATCAGCTGCTCCCATCGTCAGTTGTCCGGCAGTTTAGTCCTGTCGGCGTTTCACCGTTCCACGACAAAGCGAGCAGGACCTATTGACAGCCACGCCGGGCGGACGGGGAATAGCTCCGCTCTAAGGACGGCTAGTGAGCACTCCCGCGAGGCTGTCCAGCGCCCCCGGCACGAGCGAATAGTAGGCCCACACACCGCGCTTCTCCCGCGTCAGGACGCCGGCATCCACAAGGATCTTCAGGTGATGCGACACGGTCGACTGCCCAAGGTTCAACGGCTCGGTAATATCGCAGACGCACGCCTCGGCGTTCTCGCTCGAGGAGATGATCGACACCATCCGCAGCCGGTTGGGATCAGCGATCGCCTTGAACTGGGCAGCCAACGACGACGCCGTCTCCTCCGACATTGCAGGCTCACCCGTGGGTGTGCAGCAGGCGGTGAGCGCCTCCGGCGTTGTGCTCATGGCTGTAGTCATCCATCTATTATGCACTGACATTGACATTCGTCGATGTCCTGGGAAATACTTCAGGCATCGAAGACCATCGATCCATGCGACCGTCATTCACCACAGTTCAACGGAGCCCCTTGAGTACTCACACCCTTCCCGCCGAAGAAACGGCCGGCAAACTGTCCACCCTCGATCGGCTGCTTCCGGTGTGGATCATCGCCGCCATGGTGGTGGGCATAGCGCTCGGCCAGTTCATCCCCGGCATGGCCGGTGCCCTTGATTCCCTGGCTGTCGGCTCAGTGTCCCTGCCCATCGCCCTCGGCCTCCTGGTGATGATGTATCCGGTGCTGGCAAAGGTTCGCTACGACCAAACCGGCGCCGTGATCAAGGACCGGAAGCTCATGATCACTTCCCTGGTGATCAACTGGGTCGCGGCCCCCGCCTTCATGTTCATCCTGGCCTGGGTCTTCGTCCCCGATCTGCCCGAGTAC
The DNA here is from genome assembly GCF_054510775.1 of Arthrobacter sp. TMT4-20. NCBI lineage: Bacteria > Bacillati > Actinomycetota > Actinomycetes > Micrococcales > Micrococcaceae > Arthrobacter > Arthrobacter sp. TMT4-20. The sequence goes on from NZ_JBTNDW010000007.1 coordinate 89,836, forward strand.
CGCACCGGCCTGATTATTGTCGGCCTGGCCCGCTGTATCGCCATGGTGATGATCTGGAACGACCTCGCCTGCGGTGACCGTGAGGCGGCGGCCGTTCTCGTCGCCATCAACTCGGTCTTCCAGGTCTTCGCGTTCGGAGCACTGGGCTGGTTCTACCTGCAGGGGCTGCCGAGCCTGCTTGGCCTGCCAACCACCAGCGCAGACTTTTCCTTCTGGGCCATCACCATCAGCGTCCTCATCTTCCTCGGAATACCACTTCTGGCCGGATTCCTGACCCGCACCATCGGCGAACGCACCAAAGGCCGCGACTGGTACGAAGGGAAGTTCCTCCCCAAGCTTGGACCGTGGGCACTCTACGGTCTCCTGTTCACCATCGTGATCCTCTTCGCCCTCCAGGGCGATGAAATCCTCGCCCGGCCGCTCGACGTCGCCCGTATTGCCTTGCCCCTCCTGATCTACTTCCTGGTGGTCTTCGCCGCAGGAATGGTGATCGGCAAGCTCCTGAACCTTGGCTACGCCAAAACCACCACCCTCGCCTTCACCGCCGCTGGCAACAACTTCGAGTTGGCCATCGCCGTCGCCATTGGCACCTACGGGGTCACCAGCGGTCAGGCCCTCGCCGGCGTCGTCGGACCCTTGATTGAAGTTCCAGTTCTTGTTGCACTGGTTTATGTGGCCCTGTGGGCGCGGAAGCGCTTCTTCTCCACCGACTCCCTGACACCATCAAAGGAAACCTCTCATGTCTGATTCATCGACAAAACCCTCAGTCCTCTTCGTCTGCGTCCACAATGCCGGGCGGTCACAGATGGCGGCTGCCTTCCTGACCACACTTTCCGAAGGCCGGATTGAGGTCCGATCGGCAGGCTCGCAGCCAGCCGATTCCATCAACCCGTCGGCAGTCGAGGCCATGCGTGAACTGGGCATCGACATGTCAGCCGAAATCCCCAAGGTCCTGACCGACGACGCCGTCAAGGACTCCGATGTAGTGATCACCATGGGCTGCGGCGACGAATGCCCTTATTTCCCCGGGAAACGGTATGAAGACTGGGTACTGGAAGACCCGGCGGGTAAGGGCGTCGAATCGGTTCGACCCATCCGCGACACCATCAAGGGCCGCGTCGAAGCGCTGATCGCAGAGCTGATCCCCGCATGAGCGGACTCCCAGTCGTCATCATCGGCGCCGGACCGATCGGTCTCGCCGCTGCGGCTCACCTGTTGGAGCGCGGACTGACCCCCCTCATCTTCGAGGCCGGCACGACGCCGGGCGCAGCCATCAGCGACTGGGGCCACATCCGCTTATTCTCACCGTGGCAGTTCAACGTCGACGCCGCCGCCCGACGCCTGCTGGAGCCCACCGGCTGGACCTCGCCGCGGGGAACGGCGCTGCCCTACGGGTCCGAACTGGTCGCCGACTACGTGGCACCGCTCGCCGCCGTCCCGGCCATCGCCGAGGCACTGCACCTGAACTCCCGCGTCGTCGCCGTGACCCGTCAGGGCATGGACAAAACCCGCACCAAGGGCCGCGACACCCAGCCGTTCCTGGTTCGCGTGCAAGGCCCTTACGGGGTCGAGGATCATCTTGCTCACGCCGTCATCGATGCGTCCGGCACCTGGGACCAACCCAACCCTCTCGGCCAGAGTGGACTCCCCGCCCATGGGGAGGCAGAGGCGGCACGGTTCATCACGCACCCCCTCCCCGACGTCACAGGATCCGAGCGGGCACAGTTCGAAGGCAAACGGGTCATGGTGGTCGGTGCCGGTCATTCCGCAGCGAACACCCTGATCGCACTGGGACAGGTGGCCCGGGCATCCGAGTCCACCACCCTCATCTGGGCAGTCCGCGGCACCGGCTCCGCTGAACGGCTCTACGGGGGCGGCGACCTTGACGGCCTCCCAGCCCGCGGCCAGCTCGGCTCCCGGCTGCGCAAACTGGTCGACGACGGCGTAGTGGAGCTCAAAACGAACTTCACCATCAGCAGCTTCTCAACCGGTGACACCCTGACTGTCCACACCATCGATGACTCAGTCGAGGTGGACCTGCTGATTCCAGCGACCGGCTTCCGGCCAGATCTCGGCATCCTTCGCGAACTTCGTCTGGAATTGGACCCAGCGGTCGAGGCACCGCGCGCATTGGGGCCACTGATTGATCCCGAGTTCCACAGCTGCGGAACGGTCCCCGCTCACGGCGCCAAGGAGCTCGCCCACCCCGACAAGGACTTCTATCTGGTCGGGATGAAGAGCTACGGCCGTGCTCCCACTTTCCTGCTGGCCACCGGCTACGAGCAGGTGCGGTCAGTGGTCGCAGCAATCGCAGGAGATACGGCAGCCTCAGAGGATGTCCAACTGGAACTGCCGGAAACGGGAGTGTGCAGCACCGACCTGGGGGGCTCCTGTGATGCCCCCGCCCCCGCTGCTGAAGCAGCGGCAGACAGCTGCTGCAGCACACCGCAGCTCGTGACCGTAGGAGTTCCTACTGGAACGGCGCACGGCCGCTCCAACGATCCTGACTACTGACCACCAAGGAGCAATGATGTCCACCAAGCCCGACCCGATGCCCGGATTGATCAACGACGAACACGTCCTACACCGGATTAGCGGTGAACTGGCTGGCAGGTTTGATGGCGTCTTCACCCCGGAGATGGTGGATCGGTACGTCTTCGAGTCCTACACAGCTCTCGCCCGCACGGCAAAGATCAAAACCTATCTCGCCTCCATCACCAAGCACTTCGCTGAGGACCGACTCAACGCCCTCGCCCATTCCCAGGGCATTCGTCCCAGCGGAAAAGCCGAGGTGCTGTTCGTCTGTGTGCAGAATGCCGGACGCTCACAAATGGCGGCTGGGCTGCTCAGACATTACGGAGAAGGTCGGATCAATGTCCGTTCCGCGGGATCCATGCCCGCCGAACAGCTCAACGTCAACGTGGTCAATTCCATGAAGGAACTCGGTATAGATCTCGGTGCCGACTTCCCCAAGCCCCTCACCGATGACGTGGTGCGTGCAGCCGACGTCGTCATCACCATGGGCTGCGGCGATACCTGCCCTATCTACCCCGGAAAACGCTATGAGGACTGGCAGGTTGAGGATCCCGCTGATCTCGATGCGACGGGTGTTGAACGGGTACGGAACGACCTGGACGAGCGGGTCCGGAAACTCGCCGCCGAACTGTTGGACCAGTAGGCCAGGTCAGGCGCCCCGACGCTGGGGCGCCTGAAGAAGGTCAACCAGCTCCAGGAGTTGCTCCATTTCATCCGCGGATCGTTGATCCGCGCCGCTGCCCGCAAAGAAGGCCGCGTCATAGTAGAGGCCGTCACCCATCAGCTTCACTGCACGGGCCACCGGATGGCTCCCTAGTGCCAACTCAAGTGCCTCGAGCCACAAAGACTGGATCTGGGCGAAGTTTTGCTGTGCCTTCGGGTGCCCCTGCTGGGCCAGTCGCGCCATCGCCACAAGCGCGCGATCCAAAGCGCTGTCTTCATAGACAGAGGTCCGGACGTAGTAGCGTGCCGCACCGTCGGGGTCGGCGGCCATCAGCTCCCGGTCCCGTGCGGAAAGAGCGAGTAGCCGCTCCCCCAACGCATCGACCAACGCCTCCTTCGACGGAAAGTGGTATAGCAGACCGCCCTTGGACACGTCAGCTGAGGCGGCCACCGCCTCCATGGTGGCAGCCCGCTCCCCGTCGCGGATAAGGATGTTTTCGAAACTGTCGAGGATGCGCTCTTTGGAACTGGCCATGCATTCATCGTAACGGTGCTTCAAATTTTACTGTACCGGCTGGACGGTATAGCCTCGAGTGATGAGCACATCGACCTACTTCACCGAGCCGTCAACCGGAGCGGCAGCACAGCACCCCGCTCCCGGCCGGGCGGGGAGGCGCGAGTGGACCGCCCTTGTTGTTCTAATGCTGCCCGTCCTGTTGGTTGCGGTAGACAACACGGTGCTCGCTTTCGCGACCCCCGCCATCTCCCTGGCCTTCAACACCAGCGGCACCACCCTGCTGTGGATCATCGATAGCTATCCCCTGGTCCTGGCGGGGCTACTGGTCGCAATGGGCAGCTTCGGCGACCGTTTCGGCCGCCGAAAGCTCCTCATCATCGGCGCCATTGGCTTTGCCGTCTTCTCGGTCGCCGCCGCCTACTCGCCCACGGCAGAACTACTCGTCGCATCCCGGGTGGGCCTTGGCGTCTTCGGCGCCATGCTGATGCCCTCGACCCTCTCCTTGCTGCGGAACATCTTCACCGATCGCAACCAGCGCCGTCTAGCTATCGCTATCTGGGCCGCCGGGTTCTCGGCCGGCGCAGCCATGGGACCGCTAGTCGGCGGCGCACTTCTTGAACACTTCTGGTGGGGGTCAGTATTCCTACTGGCCGTCCCGGTACTGGTGCTGATGCTGGCGCTCACCCCGGCGCTGGTTCCGGAATCGAAGGACCCCAACCCGGGGCGGGTGGACTACTTGAGCATCGTTCTCTCCGTGACCACCATGCTGCCCATCGTCTTCGCGATCAAAAACTTCGCGAAGGGGGACTCGGTGACGGTCACCGTCGCCGCCGTCGTCATCGGACTTACGGCGGGCACGCTGTTCACCAGGCGCCAGCTCAGCCGATCGAACCCCATGCTCGACGTGCGGCTGTTCACGGTGCGCGCCTTCACGGGGGCGGTGCTGGTAAATCTGCTGGCGATCTTCTCCCTGGTGGGGTTCATCTACTTCGTGTCGCAGCACCTGCAGCTGGTCCTTGGGCTGAGCCCCTTGAACGCGGGCCTGGTTCTGGTTCCCGGCCTGGTAATGACGATCATTGCGGGACTCACGGTGGTTCCCATCGTCCGCCGGGTGCCACCGCGCGTAGTTGTACCCATCGCCTTGCTGCTATCCGCCGCAGCGTACGCCTTCGTGGCGGTCACCGGTCAGGGTGGGTCGGCCGCCATCTTGTTGTTCGCGTTCATGCTGCTTGGTGTGGGTGTCGGTGCATCCGAGACGGTGTCCAACGACCTGATCCTCGCAACGGTGCCCGCAGAAAAGGCCGGGGCGGCGTCAGCAGTATCCGAAACCGCCTACGAGGTTGGTTCGGTATTCGGCACGGCCCTGCTGGGTAGCGTGCTGCTCGCGTCCTACCAGCGCAACCTGGTCCTTCCGGAGGGCTTGAGCCCGGATCAGGTGACCACCGCGACCGAAACACTGGGCGGCGCGGTGAATTTGGCCGCCGCGCTACCGGCCGACGGCGGCAGTCGGCTGCTCGAGTCGGCTTTCCACGCCTTCGACAGCGGAGTGGTGCTCACCTCAAGTATTGGGGCAGCGCTCATGCTGTTCGCAGCCGCGTTGGCCCTGTGGAGCCTGCGGCGCGCTTAAGAAACCGCGGGCGTACGTGGGGAGTATGCCTTCCCACGTACGCCCGGCAGATTCGCTCCCGGCAACCCTAGGCCGAAGGGGTGATGCCACCGGAGCAGGCAGCGCCCGGCTCAAGGGTCTGCTCGCCCTGAATGTACCGCTCCAGGAAGACCGCGAGACGGTCGTCGTCGGCGGTGTCAACGCCGAGCTGTAGGCCCCAGGCACTCGCGGCAATGGGCGACTCCTGATCGGCGTAAGGGCTGAGCAGGACGTACCCACTGGACCCCACGAGGTCGGTCAGGGCATCAATTTCGTCCTGAGGCAGATCGGGCTGATAGGTGATCCATACGGCACCGTGCTCCATCGAGTGGACGGTGTTCTCGTTGGGAAGCTCCGAGGTGTAGACGCCGCAGTTGGTCCAGACGGCGTTGTGATCTCCGCCCACGGGTGGAGACTGCTCGTACTCAACAGGGGCGTCGACGTGGTTGTTCGTCAGGCCATCAAATTCCTGGAGGCCTTCGATGGGCTGGCTGGCGAGCGCTTCGATGCGCTGGTTCTCCTGCACCTGACCCACAATCACAATGGTCACCGCGACAATGATCGCCACGACCACCGCGCCGATGCCACCAAGGATCAAAGTGGTGCGCTTGCGGTCGCTGGCGCGCTGCTTGGACTGGATGGCAGCCAACCGCGCCTGGCGGTCGGCATTGTCCTGGGCTCGCTTCTTGTTCAACGCGTAAATCCTTTTTCCTTGAGTGTGTTTGAAACAAATGTACCGTCGGTGCTGCTAGAGCTTGTCCAGCATGTCTTCCATTGCAGTGATTTCGGCGACCTGGGCTACAGCCATCTTCTCGGCAGCACCTTTCACCCGGGGCTCCTGGGCAAGTTCCGCGCCTGCCTGCGCCATCTCGGCGCCTGCCTCATGGTGGGTGATCATCAGCGTCAGGAAAATCCGCTCTGCCTCGACTCCCGAAGCATCAGCAAGTTCCTGCAGCTGCTCGGCGGTAGCCATCCCAGGCATCAGGCCGTTCGGCTCCAACATGCTTCCACCGGTGTGATGATCCATTGACCCTGCCATCCAGGCCATATTGGGCGCGGAGGAACTTTGGGGCAGCCCCCACTCTTCCAGCCAGGCATACATCTGACCGATCTGGTGCTGCTGCGTCATCGCAATGTCATACGCAATGGTGCGCACCACCTCGTCATCGGTCCGGTCTCGCACCAACCGCGACATTTCGACCGCCTGGGTGTGATGAATCTGCATGTCGCGGGCAAAACCAGCATCGGCGCTGGTGCCGGACGGATGGTCGGTGCCGGTACCGATCCGGCCAGCAACAAAAGCAAGGACAAATAGCGAGACCAGCAGCGCTCCGGCCAGAACAATGAGCAGGCGCTTCTGCCACGTCTCGAGGTGCAGGGTCATCTATCTTTTTTCCTTGTTTTCCAGGTGCTGGCGGTGGTTCCTTCTTCTCTAACGTATTGCATCAGGCTCGACGTTCCCTGAACGAACATGAAGATACCCCCCTAGGGTACTTGAAATATACCGGTAGGGGGTATATGTTCGATGAAGAACGAGGAGGATCAATGAGTGACACCACCATCGAACACGGCTATACAGCGGACAAGGACGCCTATCTTCGGCGCCTGAGGCGGATCGAGGGCCAGGTCCGCGGGATCGCCCGGATGATTGAGGAAGACAAGTACTGCATTGACGTCCTCACCCAGGTGTCGGCGATCAACAAGGCCCTCCATGCGGTCAGCATGGGGCTCCTTGAGGAGCATATTGCCCATTGCGTGGTGGGCGCCGCCAACGAGTCCCAACTCACGGGCAACCCCGAAATTGTCCAGGAAAAAGTCCAGGAAGCCTCGGCAGCGATCAGTCGCCTGCTGAGGTAGCAAACCCCCAACACCCAAGGAGTACACCCATGAGCACCACCACCGTCAGCATTTCAGGCATGACCTGCGGCCACTGCGTTGATTCGGTCAGCGAAGAAATCAGCGCCCTCGACGGCGTCCAGAGCGTCACCGTCGACCTCAACAAGGGTGGCGTCTCCACCGCCACCGTGACCTCCGACGGCGACCTCGACCCCGACCAGATCGGCGAAGCGGTAGCCGAAGCCGGCTACCTCGTTGTCGCCAACGACGCCTAGGCGCAACAGCGCCTAACTCCAGCAGTTCGACTTACTAGCATCACCAAGGACCCCCATGAGCACCGATCAGCTGTCCACCTCTCCACCGACCAGGATTGTCGAACTCGATATCCAGGGCATGACCTGCGCGTCCTGTGTGGGACGGGTGGAGCGCAAACTCGGGAAGCTTGAAGGAGTCCAGGCGAGTGTGAATCTGCCGCTGGAGTCCGCCACCGTCACAGTCCCCGAGAACATATCGGATCAGGACATCGTGGACACGGTCCATGCGACCGGGTACACCGCCCAACTGAAGCGGCCGGCCCACAGCTCCCCTGGCGACCCAGCACTGGACGGCACGGACCCGGTGCACTCCGATCACGTGTCACACGGGGGGACCGCCGCGCAATTGCGGCCGCGGCTAATTGTTGCGGCGCTGCTCACGGTGCCGGTCGCCGTCATTTCCATGGTGCCCGCGGCGCAGTTCCCCCACTGGGGGTGGCTGGTTTTCGCTCTCACCCTGCCCGTGGTCACCTGGTCTGCCTGGTCATTCCACCGGGCGGCCGCCATCAACGCCCGCCATCTCTCTTCCACAATGGACACCCTGGTCTCGATCGGCGTCACGGCCGCGTTCCTCTTCTCGGCCTGGCAGCTCCTGGCCGACCCCTCGATCACCGAACACGCCGGTATGGCCATGAGTGATCACGCCCTGTACTTCGAGGTGGCGGCCGTCGTAGTCACTTTCCTGCTGCTGGGCCGCTACCTGGAAGCGAACGCCAAGCAGCGCGCAGGGGAGGCACTCAAAGCGCTCCTCAGCCTCGGAGCCAAGGAGGCGACAGTGCTCCGCGATCAGGATGGGCGTCGCGTGGAGGTCAAAGTGCCCGCCGACTCCCTCGTGCACGGCGACCAGTTCGTTGTGCGGCCCGGAGAGAAAATCGCCACCGACGGCGTCGTGATCGATGGGGCGAGTGCTGTTGACACCTCGCTGATCACGGGCGAGTCAATGCCGGTGGATGTCGGTGTTGACGACGTCGTCACCGGCGCCACCATCAACACTTCGGGACGCCTGATTATCCGGGCCACCCGGGTAGGCAGCGAAACCACCCTCGCCCAAATGGGACGGCTGGTCAGCCAGGCGCAAAGCGGCAAGGCACCGATTGCCCGCCTGGCGGACCGGATCAGCGCCGTATTCGTGCCGATTGTGTTGGTTATTGCCGTCCTGACCTTTGTCGGGTGGATGGTCCTTACCGGCGACCTTCAATCGGCTTTCACTGCCGCGGTCGCCGTCCTTGTGATCGCCTGCCCGTGTGCGCTGGGCCTGGCCACACCGACGGCCCTGCTGACCGGTTCGGGTCGCGGCGCCCAGCTGGGCATCCTGATTCGCGGCCCTCAGGTCCTGGAAGACACCCGGACCGTCGACACCATCGTGTTGGACAAGACCGGCACCGTCACCACGGGCAAACTGGCCGTGACCGACGTCGTCGTGCTTGGGGCACTCGACCGCACGCGTGTCCTGGCCCTGGCTGGCGCCGTCGAGGCGGCCAGCGAGCACCCGATTGCCCAGGCGATCGCGGCTGCTGCCCCTGGGCATCCTTCGGTGACGGGGTTCAGCAGTTCAGCGGGCGGCGGAGTCCGGGGCGCCGTCGACGACGGCGGACGGGAGGTCACGGTGGTTGCTGGGCGCTCGGGCTGGTTGGAGGAGAACGGCGTCGTCATCAGCGAGGAGCATCTGGCCGAACTGCAGGACCAGCAGAATGCAGGTTCCACCGCCATCTGGGTGGCAGTGGACGGCCGCGTCGCCGGGCTGGTGTCCCTGAAGGATACGGTCAAGGAATCGTCGGCGGCCGCCATCACACGGCTCAAGGAACTGGGTCTCCGGCCCATCCTGCTGACCGGCGACAACGCTGCAGTTGCCCGGAGGGTGGCCGAGCAGGTCGGCATTGCCCCCGACGACGTCCTCGCCGGGATACTGCCCGAGGGGAAGGTCCAGGCGATCCAGAAACTTCAGGCCGAGGGGGCCACGGTGGCCATGGCCGGCGACGGAGTCAACGACGCCGCAGCGCTGGCCCAGGCCGATCTTGGCATCGCGATGGGCTCCGGCACTGACGTGGCTATCGAGGCAGCCGACCTGACCGTGATGGGGAACAGCCTGGAGCAGGTGGCCCAGGCCATCGAGCTCTCACGGATCACCCTGCGCACCATCAAGACCAACCTGTTCTGGGCCTTCTTCTACAACACCATTGGAATCCCGGTGGCGGCCCTCGGCTTCCTCAACCCCATGGTCGCCGGCGCGGCGATGGCCGCGAGTTCGGTGCTGGTAGTGGCCAACTCGCTCCGGCTGCGCAGGTTCGGCAAGTAACGGTCGGCGGGGATGGTTCTAGGGCAGCGGAACAGGTTCGACGTCGTTCGCCCGCTCCAGGGGCTGGATCCCATCAGCTGGCGTGCGTAGCTCATCGACGCGAACCATCACCACTCCGCCGACAATCAGCAGACCGCCCAGCAGCTGGATGGGTCCCGGCAGCTCACCGAGCATCAGCCAGGACGCGAGCACCGCAAACATCACCTCGGTGAGCCCCACAAAGGAAGCCACCTTCGAGCCGAGCTGGCGGGCGGCAAGGATCCCGGTGAAGTAGGACACCACGGTCGAGATCAGGACCAGGCCGAGGACGGGGACCAGCCAGCTCGTCTCCCAACCAGCCAGCGTCACATCCCGAAATTCAAAGGTGAACGGCATGATGCCCACCAGCCCCATGACCCCGATCGCCACGGCGCCCACCACCATGCCGCCCCCTGCCATCACCAGCGGCGGCAGGCCGTCGTCGGCCTTGGCTGACATGAGGAAGAAGACCGCCAGGCAGACCGCCGCCGCAAGCCCGTAAATGACTCCAATCGGGTCCAGCCGCTCGTCCGAGGTGAGATCCAGCACCAGGAGCAAACCCAGCATCGCCGTCACCGAACCAGCGGCGGTGAGGCGGCGTGGTGCCCGGCGGCTTCGCGCCCACAGCCATCCGACAATCAGTATCGGCGCCAGGTATTCCAGCAACAGGGATACGCCCACTGACATCCGCTGCACAGCGTTGAAGTAGAAGAACTGGCAGAGCGCGATGGCAGTGACACCGTAGATGATGAGGGTCAGTGCACTGCCGCGAAGTGCGGTCCAGCGCCCGCGGAGCGCAAACAGGACCGGAATCAGCAAGACCAGGGCGGCACCACCAATGCGCACACCGACGGCAGCTCCGGGGCTCCAGCCGATTTCCAGCAGCGATTTGGCAAACGGCCCGGACACGCCGAATGCCGCCGCCGAGATGACCGCCCACCACAGACCCGCCGCTGCGCCGTTTTTCATGCTGAACCTCATTAGTGTCATGACCAAAAGTTGATTATGGTAGTGACAGTAGACCCCAACAATGTCAGGAGTCAATGTGACCTTTGCTAATGACACAGAGGTTGCGTTGATCTCTGCGGCAGCGCTCATCAACACGGGCAAGGAGGAGACCGACCAGCTGACAACGCTGGCGGACCTCGACCGATTCCTGGCGGAACAGGACTTCTCCGGCTCGCGCGCCCATACTGCCAACGAGTTGGCTGCGGTGGTGCAGCTCAGGGCAGAGCTGGAGGAGGTATGGACGTCAACGGAGGACGACGCCGTCGCGCACGTCAACCGGATGCTGAGCGACGCCCGCGCCCTTCCCCAACTGGTACGTCATGATCACTGGGACTGGCACCTGCATGCCACCGGGCCCGAAGCTCCGCTGGAGGACCGAATGGCAACCGAAGCGGCGATGGCTCTGGTCGATGTCATCAGGACCCACGAAATGGAGCGGCTGCGGATCTGCGCGGCCGACGACTGCAGCGCCGTGGTGCTGGACCTGAGCCGGAACCGCTCGAAACGGTACTGCGACACCGGAAATTGCGCGAATCGCGCCCACGTCAAGGCCTACCGGGCCCGAAAATCGGCTACGGGGTAACCCCTCGGGGCCAGAAAAGTCCCGCACCCGCATACCAGTGGTTGCCCAACAGCGCACTTGCAGTGCCACCACTTTTCTGGACCTGGGCCTGCAGTGCAGCCACTTTTCTGGACCTGGGCCGGAACGACGGGCCAGCGGGCAGGGTCAGCGAGGGCTGTCCGGGCCGCCGCGCGGCGTCCCTTTGATGTTTCCGTCCTTATCGAGGTTGCCTGCGCCGCCCTGGATTTTCGACGATGACCGATTGATGCCGGTTCCCTTGCCCAGGTGATCAGCGTTGGGCTTCTCCGTCATCAGGAGCAGCGCACAGACCACCAGCGCCGCAATGAACGCGATACCGGCCGCAGTGAGGCCGATATCAACCCTGAGTTCCCTCGTTCCACCACCGGTGGAGACAACCATCGCGACGATACCGGCCACCGCCCCGAGGACAGCAGAGAAGATGAGAGGGCCTTTGACACCCTTGACCGATTTGGACACTGTTACTCCTTGAGAAATTGCCGCCGCACATTCTTCTACGAAGGGTAGAAAGACTGCCGTGTCTAGTTTACGCGGTTGACGGGGACGCCTTATCCGCGTGACGTACATCATGCCGGAAGCCGAACGACGCGATCGCCAGAACGACAGCGATGATGATCGCCCCGCCTCCCGTTACGCCGAGCAGCGCGTGCGCCCCAGCGTCCTGGAAAAGCGGAAGCAACAATCCCGAGGTCATTCCCACTGCACCGACCACGATGAGATCTTTCCCAACGACATTGAAGCGGCGTTGGCGGATTCCCACAAACAGGTCAACAGCCCCGGAAATCACCAGAACGAGCGCAACAACCTGGGCGAACATCGCATCGGTATGAACCCACAGGTTGAGCACGCCCCCCACCAGGAGGAACCCCGGCCCGATCCCGGCCACCCACCGGTCGCCGCTGGTCTTCACCCCGGCAGCCCGCTCCAACCAGGCCGCCGAAACTGCGAGCGCCAACAGGTACAGTCCACCGGCCACTGACGCGACATGAACCGATGGTTGAACCCAGAAAATCGTCAGGGCCCCGAAGGCCGTGGACACAATCGCGCGAAAGAGCAACGGCCGCCAGACCGCCGCCGCTTGATCGAGCGGAGTGCGTGGCGGTTGGACCGTCGCATCCTGGGGTGCGGCACCCATTGCGTAGACCTCCGGTAGACACAGGGCTGATCACTTCAGTCCAGAAGTCCTAGTTTATCCCCGAGTGGACCCCGTGAAGTCTGTCGGGGACCCATGCCTAGTGGGCGCCGGTTACCATCCAACGGTCGTTGCGGACCCGCCAGGCCAGGGTCAGGGCACGAGCAGCCATGTAGCCCACACCGAACGCCACCCACAGCCAGACGATACCGGCGGGTCCGGTCAATTCGGCGTTGAAGACCCAGATCAGCAGCGGCAGGTAGAGCAAAAGATTGACGACGCCGGCGATCGCCAGATACTTCGCGTCTCCGGCTCCGATCAGCACCCCGTCAAGCACAAACACCAGCCCACAGATGGGTTGTGACGCGGCGAGGACAAAGAGCCCCGCCGCGAGCGCCGACTGGACTGACTCGTCAGTGGTGAAGATCCACCCGACAAACGGCGCAGCCACCGCAAGGAGCGCACCGGTAATGACCCCAAATCCCAACCCCCAGCCGATCATTCTGCGGGTCAACGCGTGCGCGAGCGGCTTGTCGCCGGCACCCAGTTCCTTGCCGATCAGGGCCTGCGCAGCGATGGCGATCGCATCGAGGGCAAACGCAAGGAAGATGAAGATGGTCATCACTAGCTGATGTGCGGCGAGGGAAACCGACCCCTGCGCCGTCGCGACGTAGACCGTGGCGAGGATTGCGGCCCGCAGGCTCATGGTGCGCAACATGAGCCACGAGCCGACCCGCGCCGTCGCCCGTAGTCCAAGCCAGGAGAGGCGCAGCGGGACCCGGTTCTTTCGGGACAGCCGGTAGACGATGGTCAGGTACACGGCGGCCATCCCCCACTGCGTGATGCTGGTCCCGAGCGCCGACCCGGCCACCGAGAGCCCCAGCCCGTACACCAGGAGGAAATTGAGGCCGATATTCACCGTGAAACCGATGCCCGCCACCAGCAGCGGCGTTTTGGTGTCCTGCAGGCCGCGGAGCACGCCGGTTGCCGCGAGCACCACCAGCATCGCGGTCAGGCCAGGCATCGAATACCGCAGGTAGTCGACGGCGAAGTCATGCACCTGCTCCTCGGCGCCCATCAGTGAGGACAGCCCGGGCGCCAGCACCCAGCCCGCGGTGGACAACACCATGCCCAGCACCAGCGCCAGGCCAATCCCGTCCCGGCCCGCTGCCACCGCATCCTGCATCCGCCCCGCGCCCAGGAACCGTGCGACGGCGGGCGTGGTCGAGTAGGCGAGGAAGACCATCAGCCCGACCGCGGTGTGCAGCACGGTGGACGCCAGCCCAACGCCCGCAAGTTCGTCGACACCCAGGTGCCCCACAATGGCTGAATCGGCCAACAGGAACAACGGCTCCGCGATCAGCGCGCCCAACGCCGGCACGGCAAGGTGAAGGATCCGGCGGCTCAGCTCGCGGGTGTCAGGCAGTGCGGTGGTCACAGTGCCACCTTAATGCCTTGCTCCGAACCGTCTCCTACCCGAGTGGAAGCGGTCAAGGGACGTTGGTCGGCTAGGCTTAATGCCGGGGCACGACGGCGCACAGGAGAGTTCAATGCAAAAACAGGTCTGGTTCTTCATCGGCGGTCTGGTGGCCTTCTTCCTGAGCACTCTCTTCATCCCACAGGGCATCTCCGATTTCGCCAGGGCCGCTGCGCTCAATGAGGCGGTGCCCGCAGGTGCCGGGCTGAACCTCGGGATCGGTGCGCTCCTGATCGCGATAGCGATCGCCTCTCTTGCGACCGGCTATGTCGTCCGCCGCAAACACCACTCCAGCCTCGACCAGGACTAGATCCCCTTCTCCACCATTTCCAGCAGGCGCCCCGCGGCACTCAACCGCTGATCGGCGTCCAACCCGCGCAGCGGGCCGTCGATCACCAGCATGGCCAGCCCATGCACCGCCGACCAGGCAACAAATTCCGCACCCGGCCGCCGGTCAACCGGCAACACCCCGGCGTCAACGAGCGCATCCAGGGCGTCGGACAGCAGCTGGAACGGGGTCCTGCCGTGCGGCCCGGCAGAGTCTTCAATCGCAGCGTCCCGCAGGTCAATATGGTTGGCGAATGCGGTTCTGAACAACCCCGGCTCGGTTTGGGCGAAGCGCAGGTACCCGGCCCCGACCGCACGTAGTTTCGCGCGCGCGAGCCCGACATTGCCGAGACGAGCGCCGTCGTCGTCGATCGCTGACTGCTCCTCCTCCATAGCTGCCGCCAGTCTCGACTGTGCGGCAAGGGATACAGCCCACAACAGCGCGCTCTTGTCAGCAAAGTGCCGATAGGCGGCGTTCGGGGTCACACCGGCGCGGCGGGTCACCTCCCGAAGGACGACGGCGTCGGGTCCACCCTCACGCGCCAGCTCGGTTCCCGCTGCGATCAGCGCCCGCCGCAAGTCACCGTGCCGGTACGTGGTGCGCGGATTCGACTGCTGGGTCACAGGCCCTCAACCTAACTTCGGACAGATAAAAGTAAACAGTGTCAACAATTGTGTCACGAGGCATCAACCGTCCTGCAGCGAGACCCCGGAGGAAGGATCAGGACCGCAGCTCGTTCAGCAGATTGGCGCGAGCGGCTTCCAGCCACAGTCGTTGCGCCGGGACGGTGCGGAACAATCGGTCCATGGCGAGGAGCCGCCGCACGACGTCGCTGCGGCCGACAGTGAAGTCGTGGTCCGACACATGGGCATATTCCTGGCGTACCGCCGCGACATACTGCCCGTATTGGTGCTCCGGCCTCCCCAGGACGGCCAGATCCGCGTCGCACAGCAGCTCGCCAGCGCGGTCGCCGGGTATCGGGTCGTGTGACGCGGTCAGGTGCACCAGTCTGGCCACCTCCGCCACCTCAGCTGCCGGCACAACCCCTGACAGCCAATCCTGGGCCAAGGCAGCAGACGCTCGCTCGTCCGCTCCGGCGGCGCCCTCGTAGACGGCATCGTGAAACCACGCGCCAAGCCGGACCCGGCGGCGCAGGTGCTCGTCGTCGGACGGCAGGAAAATCACATCGAGCGCCTCCAGCACCTCGAGGAGATGGGAGGGTGTGTGGTAGCGGCGATGCGCCTCGGACCATCGGCCCAGCAGGCTCTCACCCAACTGTGGAGCCTGCGGCGCCACCGCGCCCCACCGCACCAGCAGGGCACGCCGTAACCTCGGCGCGCGCTGCCGGGCCGGGATGCGCAAACCACTGGAGATCAGGATCCGGGTCAGGGTTCCGCAATCCACCTCCCTCGCCCCCAAGGCCACGAGTGTGCGGTAGCGGCGGGCCGGAACATCGTAGTGATCGCCGTCGAAGGCCCGTTCGGCAATCCCGGCGACGGCAGCAAAAGCGTGAAGCTCGGCGACGGAGGTATCCGAGATCAGATGGGAAAATTCGGTCCCGTGGGCTGGCCATAGCGGGGGGTCTATGAAGATGGCCATTGCTCCAGCTTACCGGGGGCAGTGCGGGCCACTCAGAAAGTGACACCACTTATTCATTGACATGACACCACTATGGTGTCACGATGGTGAGATGGAACTAGGGCAGTACATCCGTGACCTGCAACGCCAGCTGGTGGACGCCTCCGAAACCGGCGCCGACGACACCCGGGCAATCGCCGAACGGCTTGCCGCCGGGCTGGATGCTGCAACCCGGATCGTCCTGCTCGATGTCCTGTCGGCGGCAGCCGGCGAAATTACCCGGGACCTGGCACCTGGGTCCGTGGACCTCCGACTCAGGGGCCGGGAGGTCGAGTTTGTGGTCTCCATGCCCGCAGTGGAGACGGAAGCGGACGGACCGAGCTCTGTGGCTGTTGACCATGAGGATGCGAGCACCACCCGGACCACACTCCGTCTTCCCGACGCGCTGAAGGCGCGGGTGGATGATGCGGCGGCGGCCGACGGTCTATCAGTCAACACCTGGTTGGTCCGGGCGGTAGCGGCCGCGCTCCAGCCCAAGCAACGACGCTCAGCGCAGCGTGCCCTGCGCACCGGCGACAACTTCGCGGGCTGGGCGCGCTAACCCGTCCGCCTGACAACTCCATTAACCACGCGAGCCCGCGGGGTAATACACACACGCCTACCAAGGGGAGTACTTCAGCATGCCTACCTACACCACCCCCAGTGCCATCGACCTCGCCATCAATCTGCAGGTCGGTGCGATCGACGTCATTGCCAGCGACCGGCCCGACACGGTGGTCACCGTTTCGGCCACCAACCCGGACCGGGCGGTCGACCGCCGGGGCGCCGAAGCGACAACCGTCGATTTCGACGGGCAACGGCTCACTATCTCCGGCCCAAAGCCCCGCTTCAGCGTGATTGGCCCCACCGAATCGGTGGACCTGCTCATCGAGCTGCCAGCCGATTCGCGGCTCACCGCCAAAATCGCTGTCGGCGGTGTCCGCACCATCGGCCGCCTGGGCGCCACCCGGATCAAGAGCTCGATGGGCCCCGTGGAAGTGGACGCCGCCACGGGCGACCTGTGGTTGCGGGTCGGCCACGGCAACGCGACAGTCGGCTCGGTCGGAGGTGGTGCCGAGGTGACTGCCGACCACGGCCAAATACGGGTCGGCGCCATCACCGGCGACGCCATCCTCAAGGCCTCCCATGGCGCCATTTCAGTGGAGGAAGCCGCGGGTGAACTTGAGGCGAAGCTCTCCTACGGCGACCTCCATATCGCCCGGGCGCTGGCATCCGTCACGGCCAAGACAGCCTACGGCAGCATCACCCTCCCCGACGTCTCAAACGGCAGCATCGCCGTCGAGAGCGGGTTCGGCCAGATCAGCATCGGGGTGCGGCGCGGCGTCGCCGCCTGGCTCGACCTGGCGTCAAAGCTAGGCCAGATCCGCAATGAGCTCACCGGCGATCAGGCACCAGCGCCATCAGAGCAGTCAGTAGCCGTCCGGGCACGCACCCATGGCGGCAGCATTTCCATCAACCGCGCCCCGTAGGTGGGCGCGCTCATCGAGAACACAGAATCCAGGAACCAGACATGGGAACTTCAGCAATCAGCGTTGAGGGGCTGCGGAAATCGTACGGGAACAAGGTGGTGCTCGACGACGTCCACCTCCACGTCAGTGCGGGAACCGTTACAGCCCTACTCGGCCAGAATGGCGCGGGTAAAACGACAACGATCCATATCCTGTCTACTCTCATCCGGGCTGACGCCGGCACCGCGGCGGTCGCAGGATGCGACGTCGTCAGCGACCCCAACGGGGTCCGGGCAGCCATCGGCCTGACCGGACAGTTCTCGGCAGTCGACAACCTCCTGACCGGCGAAGAAAATCTGCGCCTGATGGCGCGCCTGCGGCATCTCGGCGCGAAACGCTCGCGGACCCGGGTGAGCGAACTCCTCGAACAGTTCGATCTGGTCGAGGCCGCCCGGAAGCCCCTGTCCACATACTCCGGCGGGATGCGGCGGCGACTCGACCTTGCGATGACGCTGGTTGCGACGCCCACGGTCATTTTCCTGGACGAACCCACCAGCGGACTGGATCCGCGCAGCCGCCACACAATGTGGGATATTGTGCGCGACCTGGTGGCCGAGGGCACCACAGTCCTCCTCACCACCCAGCACCTGGAGGAAGCAGATCGCCTTGCGGGCCGGATCGCGGTCCTCAACGGAGGCCGGATTGTTGCCGAAGGTACGCCGGAGGAGCTCAAACGCCTGGTACCCGGCGGACATGTCCGGTTGCGGTTCCCTGACACCGGAGCGCTGCAGTCCGCCGCCCAACTGGTCGATGGATCCGAAAGCGACCTCGCGGCCCTAACGCTCACCGTGCCGAGCCATGGCGCGCCGGGTGCACTTCGCACTCTCCTGAACCGCCTTCACGCCGCCAACCTGGAGGTTGACGACCTCAGTATCCACACCCCCGACCTGGACGACGTGTTCTTCGCTCTCACCGGCCGGATTGATACCCAAGGATTCACACCATGACCACCACCGCTGCGTCGCCGGCACGTTCTGGCGCCACAAGACAATCCCACGGTTTCGCCGACACGCTCACCCTGCTGCGCCGAAACCTACTGCATATGATCCGCTACCCCGCCCTGTCACTGTTCACGATCCTCGGACCCGTGGTGGCCTTGCTGTTCATCGTGTACGTTTTCGGCGGCACCCTCGGGGCCGGACTGCCCGGCGTGGACCCGGACTTGGGTCGGGAAGCGTATATCTCCTACGTGCTGCCGGGGATACTCCTGGTAACCGTAGCGGGCAACGCCGGAGGTGCCGCGATCACTGCCGCAATGGACATGACCGAAGGTATTACCGCCCGGTTCCGCACCATGGCTATTCCGCGATCCGCCGTTCTTGCTGGCCACGTCCTGGGCAACACGATCGTGGGCATCATCGCCGTCGTACTGGTACTAGCCGTGGGCCTGCTGATTGGTTTTCGACCCACCGCAACTCCATTGGAATGGCTGACCGCGGTCGGGCTCATCGCACTGATCAGCTACGCGGTCAGCTGGCTCGGCGTGGCAATGGGAATCCAGGCCAAATCAGTGGAGACGGCCAGCAACTGGCCACTGCTACTGACCCTTTTGCCGTTCCTCGGCAGTGGGTTCGTCCCGACCGCGTCGATGCCAGAGTGGTTGCAGTGGTTTGCCCAGTATCAGCCGTTTACCCCCTTCATTGAAGCTATCCGCGGGTTGCTGCTCGGCAACCCTCTGGACTGGAACCTTGGCTTGTCGCTCGGGTGGTGCGCCGTCATCATCGCCGTCGGCCACACCTGGTCGATGGCAATCTACGAACGGAAGTCGGTGCGCTGACCCAAGCCTGCCACGTCGCCGACGACGCCGCGGCGTCCGATCGACCTATGTACAGGACACCGCGCCTATGCCATTGTTTACAGTGTTCACATCAGTTACCCACTGAACCGAGGACCCCATGACAACAACTCTCCTGGCCATCGGCACGAAGAAGGGCCTCTGGCTTGCGACCAGCACCGACCGGCTGACCTGGACGCTCTCCGACCCACACTTTTTGATGCAGGAGGTGGCGAGCGTGGGCATCGATACCCGTGAGGGCCGAACCCGGGTCATGGCGGGCGTGCTGTCCTACCACTGGGGCCCGACGGTGGTCTACTCCGACGATCTCGGCGCCACCTGGTCTGAACCCGAACACGGTGCCATCAAGTTCGCGGCGGACGACGACGCTGCCGTCGAACGGATCTGGCAGCTCCATCCCGATTCCGCCGACCGCCCGGGAGTGGTTTGGGCCGGTTGTCAGCCCATCTCGGTGTGGAAGTCGACCGACTACGGCGAGCACTTCGAACTGAATCGCGGCTTATGGGATCACCCTCACCGCCCCGAATGGGGTGCCGGTTTCGGTGGCGCCGCAGCGCACTCAGTGGCTCCGAGCCCGGTCGACGACACAGTCCACGTGGCGATGAGCACTGGCGGGGTGTATCGCTCCGATGACGGTGGAACGTCCTGGGCGCCGCGGAACAAGGGCATTTCGGCGTACTTCATGCCCGACCCCAACCCCGAATTCGGTCAGTGCGTGCACAAGATAGCCCGCGACGCGGTGGAGCCCACGAGACTGTATGCGCAGAACCACCACGGGGTCTATCGGTCGGACGACAGCGCCGAAACCTGGGAATCAATTGCCGAGGGCCTGCCCGCGGATTTCGGATTTGTGATGCTCGCGCATCCGCATCGTGCTGGAACGGCGTGGGTGATCCCGCTGAAGGCCGACGGCGAGCGCATCCCGCCAGCTGCCAGGCTCGCAGTGCACCGCACCGACGACGCCGGATCCTCTTGGACGCGGCTGGACCAGGGGTTACCGGAGAAGGAATATAACGCGGTGCTGCGGGACGCCGCCGGCGTGGACGCGCTGGACCCGGTGGGTGTGTACTTCGGCACCCGGGGCGGCACCGTGTACGCGAGCGCCGACGAGGGCGCAACGTTCACCGAAGTGGTCTCCCACCTGCCCGACGTCCTGTGTGTCCGCGCCTCAGCTGTCGTCGGCTCCTAGGGTGGGCGCCACCTCGGGCGGTGTGACGGTCCTGATTCCGACCCTCTTGCGGCCCTTGATCGGCGACCGGTCATCGGTGCCTGTCGCCGCTGAATCGCCGGTCCCCCTCGCGCAGCTACTCGACACCCTGCACGAGGGTTATCCGGTGTTCGCCCGGCGCATTCGTGACGAGACGGGCGCCCTGCGCCGGTACGTCAACGTGTACGTCGATGGGGAGGACGTGCGGCGCCTGGCGGGGCTTTCGACACCAGTCCCGCCAGGCGCCGAGGTGATGATCATCCAGTCCGTGGCCGGCGGCTAGCCGGATACACCGATGGATTCACTTGATGAGGCAGTGGCGGCGTTGGGCCAACCCGAGCGTGAGTGCCTGGAACGGCTTATCGCTGTCGCTCGCGCAGCGGCACCCGACGCCGTCGCCGGGGTGAGCTACGGAATACCCGTATTGAAAGTCGGGGGCAAACCGCTGATCGGTGTCACGGCCAGCGCCCGGCACCTTGCGGTCCACCCCTTCTCACCGGCAGTAGTCGACCAGGTCCGCGGAAGGCTCGGCGACTATTCACTTTCCACCGGCACGATCAGGTTCACGCCGGAACACCCCCTTCCGGCGACGGTAGTTGTTGAGATTGTGCGGGCACGGCGAGCTGAGATCACGGGTTCCGCCTAACTTGGGGTTGCTCACGGTAATCCACGGCGGCCTGGTCTACGCTTTGCAGGTACCTGTAACACCAACAAGGAGCCCTACCGCCGATGGCTATGACTTCAGGCCCAACCAGCCGGATCGGCGATAAGTTTCGCGCTGCGGGCGATGCCCTGCGCACGCAGCTCTGGCCGCTGCCGGTCTTTGCCGTACTGGTGGCAATCGGACTGGGCGTGTGGCTCCCTCTCCTGGATGCCGCGATTGGCGAGGACATGCCGTCGGCGGTTTCCTATCTCCTCATCAACGGTGGTCCCGATGCTGGCCGTGCCATCCTTGAGGCGACGGCCGGTTCGCTGATCACTGCGACGTCATTGACCTTCTCCCTGACGGTCGTAACGCTGCAACTGGCCAGCAGCCAGTTTTCTCCGCGGCTCCTGAGAACCTTCACCGGGGACCGGGTGGTGCACGCGACGTTGGCCCTGTTCCTGGGCACCTTCGCCTATGCGCTGACCGTCCTGCGGACAGTTCGTTCCGGTGAGGACGGCGAGGAAGCGTTTGTTCCACACATTGCGGTGACTTTCGCCTTCCTGCTTGCGATTGCCAGCGTCATCGGGCTGGTGTTTTTCCTGGCCCATCTGGCCCGGGAAATCAGAGTGGAAACGATTATGCGTAAGGTCCACGGCGAAACGGCGGCGACCGTTGAACGGGTATTCCCCGATCGACGGGGTTCAGCAAGCCCGGTGCTGCCGGTAGCGCCAGACTCGGCGGTCCTGATAGTCGCGGCGAAGTCCGGGTTCCTGACCGGGGTTGATGAGGAACGGATCCTTGCCGCAGCGGTGAAGCACCATGCGATCGTGAGAGTTGATTGCCGCGTCGGTTCGTCCCTTGTGAAAGGCGTACCCATGGCCGTCGGCTGGGCGCGCAGCGGGGAGCCGAGTATGGATGATGAAGCACTGAAGGCATTCCGCCACGACGTGGTAGCCGCTTTCAACTACGGATTCGAACGGACCGCGGTGCAGGATGTCGCCTTCGGGTTCCGACAGCTTATTGATGTGGCGGCCAAGGCGCTATCGCCCGGCATCAACGACCCAACAACCGCGATCCACGTGCTTGGGCACACTTCAGCGTTGTTGTGTGATCTCACGCAGCGGGAGCTGGGAGAGCGCGTACTGCACGACGACGACGGGTTGGTTCGGGTCATTCTCCACCGCCCCGACTTCGCCGCGTTCCTGAACATCACCCTCGACCAGCCAGTGCTTTACGGGAGTTCCGACCCGGCGGTGGTTGATCGGGTCCTGAGTCTGCTGCAGGAGGTCGCCTGGCACGCGGCTGATGAGGACAAGCCGGCGGTCCGCGAACAGCTACAGCGAGTCGCTGCAGCTATCCGGCAGGAATCGCACCCGCCGGCAGTGCAGGAACACCTGCAGGGCCGGCTGGACGAGGTGAATCAGGCCCTTGACGGCGTCTGGTCACCACGCGGCCCGGTGGCAGGCGGCCGGGTCTGACCACCAGGGTCCGGTAACCCGGTCAGAACCCGCCGCCGCCACCGTCCACAGCCATGTTGTTGAACCGGGAATAGTGGCCCTGAAACCCGACCACTATGGTTTTGGTGGGGCCGTTACGGTGCTTGGCGACGATCACGTCGGCCTCACCGGCCCGGGGGGATTCCTTGTCGTAGACGTCATCGCGATGCAGGAGGATCACCATGTCGGCGTCCTGCTCGATCGAACCACTCTCGCGAAGGTCGGAAACCATCGGGCGCTTGTCGGTGCGCTGCTCGGAGCCACGGTTCAGCTGGGAGAGTGCCACCACCGGTACGTTCAGCTCCTTGGCAAGCAGCTTCAGCGCACGGGAGAACTCGGAGACCTCCTGCTGACGCGACTCGACCCGCTTGCCCGATGACATCAGCTGCAGGTAGTCGAGGACCACCAGTTTCAGGTCATGGCGCTGCTTCAGCCGCCGGCACTTCGCCCTGATTTCCATCAGGGACATATTGGGGCTGTCATCGATGAAGAGCGGCGCATCGTTCATCCGCCCCATCGTGGTGGCGATCTTGCCCCACTGTTCGTCCTTGATCGTGCCCTTGCGCAGGTCCTGCAGCCCGATGGTGGCTTCGGCTGACAACAGGCGCATGGCAATCTCGTTGCGCCCCATTTCCAGGGAAAAGAAGACGGTGGTCATGTTGTGCTTGATCGCTGCGGAGCGAGCCCAATCCAGGGCGAAGGTCGACTTACCCATCGCGGGCCGCGCCGCCACCACAATCATCTGTCCGCCATGGAGTCCCTGGGTTAGTTCATCCAGTTCAAAAAAACCGGTCGGGACCCCGGTCATACCCTCACCGCGGTGTCCGGCCGATTCAATCTCGTCGACGGTGCTTTCGATGATGTCTTTCAGCGCGACATAGTCCTCGGCACTTCGCCGCTCGGCCACCGCATACACCTCGGCCTGGGCGGCGTTGACAATGTCATCCACCTCGCCGTCGTTGGAGTAACCCAGCTGCACAATTTTGGTCCCGGCATTCACGAGCCGTCGCAGCACTGCGCGTTCCCGCACAATCTCCGCGTAGAATCCGGCGTTCGCGGCCGTCGGGACTGACTGGATCAGCGTGTGAAGGTAGGCGGGTCCTCCGATGCGGGAAATTTCGCCGCGTTTTGTCAGCTCATCGGAGACGGTGACGGCGTCGGCGGGTTCCCCGCGGCCATAGAGATCAATCACGGCCTCGTAGATGCTTTCGTGGGCCGGACGATAGAAGTCCACCCCGCGCAGTACCTCGACGCAGTCGGCGATGGCGTCCTTGGACAGCATCATTCCGCCGAGAACTGACTGCTCAGCAACCAGGTCCTGAGGCGGGGTTCGGGTGAACTCCGGGGACCGGGTGTCCTCTGATGAATCAACGCGCGTGAGGGACACCGCTGCACTCTCTCTTCCAGTTACCTACCCCGGGAACCACTCCGACGGATCGTCGGGGGTGGTCGTATCCGGTCTGATAACTGAGTCTTATCACCCGGTACGGACAGTTTTAGCGTCTGGGATACTCCGCAACGGTAGTGCCGAAGCACCATCCTGCCAAGCGAGTAATCCACAGGCCCTGTGGATTGACTGTGGATTACGCGGCGTGTCTTGTGCACAGGATGGGGACAACAGTGTGGATAACTAAATACTTATCCACCCAATATGTCTCTGACAAGGCCAAACACCCTCCAGGACCTGTGGAGTAAATGTTTCAGTCACCCAACGTTCATCCACTACTTGCGTGTTGACAGATGCTCCCACAGCGCCTACGGGGCGAGTTATTCACCAGCTATCCACAGCTTTGTGGGTTATCAGTGTGAGTCGGACCACAGTTAAAACGACGTCCCACCGGCCTATATACCGGTCACCGCACCCGCATGCCGCGCACCCCACCTGAAATATGACCTTTCCGGCATACTTCCACCAGCGATGTACCCCGAGCGGTGCGATACTTTGAGTGGACACCACCCCGGGGCGAAGGGAACAGGTCGATGGAACTACAGCTGATCAGCGCAGTGCTGCTCGCAGCGCTCCTCCTGACCGGCGGGTTGATCAGTTACGTGGGTCGCCGTGATCGAGGGGCGGACCCGGCCTCCGGCCCGGCGCCCGGATCGTCTGGTGAATCGCACCGCCGTCCGGCTGACATTGACTATCCCGCGCCGCGGCCGGGGACTGGGCAACGGACCGCATCACTTCCTACCGATTCGAAAACCCGCCAGGCCCACGACGCGCCAGGGCTCCACCCAACGGTCGTCGCCGCCCCGCTGGGGCCCGGGCAGTCGGGGAATGAGGATGACGGCGTGCTGGCTACCCGGCAGGCTCTCGCTGCCAACCAGGCGGCCATGAGCGATCCACGCGTCAGCACCCTGGACCGGGTGCAGGCGCTGATGAGCAGCCCCGCCTTCGCCCTGCACCTGCAGGGCCTGGGGCTGGAACAGGCCGGAGTGTCACCCGGTGGGCCGACCGAGGACGACAAAAGGGACCCCCGCGGTAAGCGGGAGCCCCTGGAGCCGTCCTGAATGATGCGTGCCGGAACTAGCTGGCGACAACGTTCAGGTCGATAACTGCTGCGACATCGTCATGCAGGCGGACGTTCGCCTGGTAGGTGCCAACCGACTTGATGTGGGCGGGCAGTTCTACCTTGCGCTTGTCGATGGTGCCAAGGCCTGCGGCCTCGACTGCCTTCGCAACGTCGTCAGCCTTGACGGTGCCGAACAAGCGTCCGGACTCACCGGCCTTCACGGTCAGCTTGACCGGCTTGGCGGAGAGAGCAGCTGCCTGCTTCTGGGCGTCCTCGAGCGTGGAGTGCTCGCGAGCGAGGCGGGCAGCCTTGATCGACTCGACCTGCTTCTCGCCGCCCTTGGTCCAGGTGAGGGCGAAGCCGCGGGGCAGAAGAAAGTTACGTGCGTAACCGTTCTTTACCTCGACAATGTCGCCTGCAGCACCAAGACCGGTTACTTCATGGGTCAAAATGAGCTTTGCCATTGGGTTGGGTTCCTTTCCTTAACCGCGGCCTGCGCCGGAGTACGGCAGGAGGGCAACTTCACGGGCATTCTTGATTGCCTGCGCAATTTTGCGCTGCTCCTGAACGGTGACGCCGGTAACGCGGCGTGCACGGATCTTTCCGCGGTCGGAAATGAACTTACGCAGCAAGGCTACGTCCTTGTAGTCGATGACGGTGACGTCAGCGGCCTTCAAGGGATTGGACTTTGGTTTGGGCTTACGAAGTTCAGCCTTTGCCATCGTGGTGCTCCTTATGTCTGGTGGAGCCCGCAGAACGATTCTGCGGGATGGGAACTACTTGGCGGGTGGCCGCTGCCAACAGCGGAGCGGTCCTGCCGGTAAAGAAGGGTTAGAAGGGAGGCTCGGACGAATCCGGGCCGTTGCCCCAACCGGAGGAGTTACCTCCGGAGGAGTTGCCCCCAGCGGGTGCGCCCCATGGGTCGTCAGCTGGCTGTTGCGCCTGCTGACCACCCTGCTGGCCGCCGCCCCAACCTGAGTTGGAGTTGTTTCCGCCGCCACTGTTCCCGCCGCTGTTGCCGCCGAAACCACCACCGCCGCCACCGCCTGAGCGCTGGGTGCGGGTGACCTTGGCTGACGCGTAGCGCAGGGATGGACCAATCTCGTCCACCTCAAGTTCCATGACGGTGCGCTTTTCGCCTTCTTTGGTGTCGTACGAGCGTGACTTGAGGCGGCCCTGAGCGACGACGCGGGTTCCCTTGGTCAGGGTCTCCGCAACGTTCTCTGCCGCTTCACGCCATACCGACGCACGGAGGAACAGCGTTTCGCCGTCCTTCCACTCGTTGGACTGGCGGTCGAAGGTCCGCGGCGTCGACGCAATGGTGAAATTTGCCACTGCTGAGCCTGACGGGGTGAAACGAAGTTCGGGATCGCTGGTGAGATTACCGACGACCGTAATTAGTGTCTCGCCTGCCATGGTGCCTCCTACTGTCACAGCCCACTGTGGTGGGCCTGTCCTAATCTGTGAAGCTAAGCCGAAATTATTCGGCTGAGACCTTCTGCTCCTCGGGACGGATGATCTTGGTACGCATGATCGTCTCGTTGAGGCTCAGCTGGCGGTCAAGCTCGGCAGCGATTGCTGGAGTGGCGGTGAAGTTGACTACAGCGTAGAAACCCTCAGCCTTTTTCTTGATTTCGTAGGCCAGGCGACGACGTCCCCACAGGTCTACCTTGTCTACGGTGCCGCCGCCGTTGCGGACGACATTCAGGAACTTCTCGAGCGAAGGCTCAACGGTACGTTCCTCGACATCGGGGTCGATGATTACCATCAATTCATATGCACGCATTTGTGAACCCACCTCCTCTGGGCTAAACGGTCACGGTCTTTCCGTAACAGGAGGTTCTATTTGCGTTGGCCTGCCTGACACCTGATTCCCAGTTCGGGCCGGTGCCAGCGCAGACTTACCAATGTTACCGGAGATTCGCCGGCCCACCGAACCGCGTGTGGATAACCGGTCCCCGGCTTCGTCGCTACCTGATGGAGGTGAAGAACAGTTCGGTGGCTGTGGCCAGGTGGTGCGGATCTTCAACGCCGCACAGTTCCCGGGCGGAGTGCATGGACAACAGTGGGGTCCCGACGTCGATCGTCCGGATCCCGAGCCGGGTGGCGGTCAGCGGACCAATGGTTGAGCCGCAGGGCATCACGTTGTTGGAGACAAACTCCTGATACGGTACCCGCGCTTCGCGGCACAGCCGGGCCCAATATGCGGCGCCTGGGGCATCGGTGGTGTAACGCTGGTTGGCGTTGATTTTCAGCAGCGGGCCACCACCGAGGATGGGGCGGTTCACGGGATCGTGGCGTTCGGCATAGTTGGGGTGCACCGCGTGACCGGCATCCGCTGAAACGCAGAACGAGGCGGCCAGCGCGCGCCGGCGTTCCTCGGACTCCGCTCCCAGCCCACCCGAAATGCGGTGCAGTACATCCTCAAGGAAGGGCCCACTCGCCCCGGAGCGGGAGGCGCTGCCCACCTCCTCGTGGTCAAAGGCGGCGAGAACGGCGATCGGCCCATCCGGGGCCGCTGTGGCACCCGCCGCGATCAGGGCAACCAGTCCGGCGTGCACCGAGGAAAGGTTATCCAGCCGACCGGCGGCGAAGAACGCACCGTCCGCGCCGAAGACGCTGCCTGGCTGGGTGTCCGCGACGACGACGTCGTACCCGCCAACGTCCACCGGGGCAATCCCTGCTGAGTCGGCCAGAAGCTCGAGGAGGTCGGCGTCGCGTGGGTCGCCAACTCCCCAGACCGGATTCATATGCTGTTGCTTGTCCAGCGCGAGTCCGTCGTTGACTGCCCGATCGAGGTGGATCGCGAGTTGGGGGAACCGCAGCAGGGGGGCCGTGGACACCAGGTGCTCGACGCCGTCGTGGGTGACGAGCCTGCCCGCGAGCGCCAGCTCGCGATCCAGCCAGGAGTTGAGCAGCGGGCCACCGTAGACTTCGACGCCCGCCTGAAGCCAGCCGTGCCGACCGGTGGTGGGCTTGGGTTTCAGTTTGAAGCCCGGCGAATCGGTGTGGGCGCCCAGGATGCGGAACCCGGTGACGGGGGTGGCGTTGGCCGGGGTTACCCAGGCGATCAGGGCACCATCACGGACCACCAGGAATTTGCCCTCCCGTGCTGTCCACGCGTCGGCTTCCTGCAACCGGACAAACCCGGCGGCCTCCAGCCGGGCTGCGCCCTCAGCTGCGGCGTGGAAGCTGGAGGGTGAGGCACCAATGTAGGCGCCGAGATCGGTGATGTGCTGGAGGGCGGTCATGGAAGTGAGCCTACCAAGCTCAGTAGTCCTGTCCCTGGCTGGGGACCACCAGACCCGACTCGTAGGCGTAGACAACTGCCTGCACCCGGTCCCTGAGGTGAAGCTTGGTGAAAATCCGCCGCACATGGGTTTTCACGGTGGCTTCGGAGAGAAAGAACTTGTGGGCCAGTTCCGCATTGGAGAGTCCCTCGGCGATGGCCTCCAAAACCTCCCGTTCACGGGGGGTCAGGTCCTCCAGCAATGGATCGACGGGCCGTGGGGTCGCAAGGGGTGGCAGCGATCGCACGTAGGTTTCAAGGAGCCGGCGGGTCACCCGCGGAGCGACAACCGCGTCTCCGCTGGCAACCACCCGGACGGCATTCACCAGCTCATCGGGTCCCACATCCTTCAGGAGGAAAGCAGACGCTCCAGCCTGGAGGCCTGCGAAGGCGTACTCGTCCAGGTCAAAGGTGGTCAGGATGATGATGCGTGAACACGATCCAGACTGGGTGATCAGGCGGGTTGCCTCGATCCCGTCCATGATCGGCATTCTGACGTCCATCAACACGACGTCCGGCTTCAGGGCGGCCGCCATCCGCACTCCTTCGGCGCCGTTGGACGCTTCACCGACGATGACCACCCCGTCCTCACCCTCGAGGATGAGCCGGAACCCCATCCGCAGCAGCGGCTGGTCGTCAACCAGTAGGACCCTGATGGTCTCCCCGGCCAGCGTTTCGGGCACGGCTGTCTCGTTGAGCGCTAACCCCTCAGGCACTTCGGACACTTGGTGCTCCCCTGTTGGTGGATTGTTGCTCCTCGGGGATGACCAGTCGAGCGTCCACGACCCAGCCACCGTCCGGGCCCGGACCGCAATCAACCGTCCCCGAATAGATGGCGGCGCGCTCCTGCATTCCAGCGATCCCCTGCCCGGAACCCACCGACACCACCGGCCCCATACTGCCGCGGCCGTCGTCGGACACCCTCACCCGGACCAGGGTTCCGGTGCGCGCAATAGCTACATCAACAGTCGTGACGCTCTTGCCGTACCGCAGGACGTTGGTCAGGGATTCCTGAATAATCCGGTAGATGGTCAGCTGGAAGGCTGGGTCCTCAGGCAATCCCGGACCCGAGAGTCCCAGTCGGATGGAGAGTCCCGCCGCCCGGAAGCCGTCAAGCAGTGTGGAAAGCGAGCCGGCCGCTGGCAGGGGTTCGCGGGGTGCGGCGTCGGGGTTTTCCCGCAGGACGCCGAGCACCCGGCGCATGTCGGCCAGGGCCGTGCGTCCGCTGGTCGAGAGCTCATCGAGGACCTCTCGGGCACGGTCCTGGTCCCGCTTCATCACGACGGCGGCGCCGTCGGAGAGGGCGATCATCACCGACAGGGAGTGCGCGACGACGTCGTGCATCTCCCGGGCAATGCGGTTGCGCTCGGTGGCGGACGCCAGTTCGGCGTTGCGGATGGCCCAGTCGCGGAGGGCTGTTTCATGCTCCCGATCCTTGCGGGTGGTAACCCCAAATCCGACGGCAAGGAAATACCACATGAGGACAAAGCCGGTCACGATCCAGATGAGGTATGGCGCCTCATCGACAAACAGTGCGTCGACAAACCAGAGGGGGGTGATCGTCAGCAGTGCTGCTCCGGCGAGCGCCCAGAGGGCGCTGCGGAAGGGATGCTGGACGGCCACAGCGTACAGAGCAAACCAGACGCCGAACCCAACACTCGCCTCACCGTCGGAGGCCATGAGGCTCGCCCATTCGAGTGCCATCAAAATGCCAAGGACAATCAGTGGGCGGTCCCGGCGCCAGAAGAGGACGATCCCTGCTGCAACGACGGGGATCAAGGCCAACCATCGATCGGCCAGCACGGTTCCGACGATCGCCTGTGGCAGGCTCGCGGCGAGGTAGAGGACTACTATCAGCGCGTCGGTTACCCGCGGGTGGCTCCTGAAATAGCGCCGGAACGGGCCTAGCCGTCGTGCATTGAGCTCAGTGAAGGAGGCGGCGGCCGTTCGCTCCGCCGCCCCCTCCACCGAGGCTTTTTCACTCATTGAGTGAGCTTATCGATCCGCTGTTGACCCGCTGGGTTACACGTCCCGCTTCTTGGTGACCAGCAAGGAGGCAACCAGCAGTACGAGGGCCCAGGCGCCCAGTACCAGCGCGCCCTGCCACTGGTTCAGTGCGCCGTCGGCGATGGTGATGGCCACCATCTGCTCCCCCGCGCTGCTGGGAAGGAAACGAGCAGCGTCGGGAACCCAGTCGGCGATCCCTGCCAGCAACGTGGCTACCAGGATTGGCAGGATCAGGAGTAGGCCGATCGTGGTGACCACGCCTCCGGCCGTGTTGCGCAGTAGGGTACCAATCGACATCGCGATGATAGCCATTAGGGCGAGCACCGAACCGGTGTTGATGATGTGCATCAGCACCCCCTCGTCACCGAGTCCGAATTCGAGTTCCGACGGGGTCAGGATAGGTTGTGCGATGAGGTAGCTGACCAGGGCTGAGCCGGCGCCAACAACGAAGGCCACCACTGCGAACACGGCCTGCTTGGCGAGGAGTGCTGGAATACGTTTTGGCACTGCCACCATCGTGGAGCGGATCATCCCGGTGCCCCATTCAGACGCGATCAGGACAACTCCCAGCGACCCAATCAGCAGTTGGCCAAAGATCAGTCCCGAACCCGGGATGGTGTTGGTGATGGAGGTGGCGTCCGGGGCGCCCTGCATCTGGGCGGCCATCTCCGGGTCTCCCTGTAGATCGAGCAAAACCGTCGTTTGCCACGCAAAGAGAGCTGCCAGACCAATCATCACGATGACCGTGATCGACAGCATGATCACGGTGGAGGGCACCGTGATCAACTTGATCCATTCGGACTTCAGGATCCGCATGAAGTTCACGCCACTACCCTGGGTGGTGCCGCGCGTAGGCGCTGCGACTGCTGTGTGAGACATGGCTAGTTTCCTTCCCCGACGCCGGCGGCCTGGGTTGCCTGCGGGAGATCGGCCGAGTGGTATTCGACCGAATCGTTGGTGAGCTGCATGTACGCCTCTTCAAGGGACGCCTGCAGCGGTGTGAGCTCGTAGACCAGCACCCGGTTGTCCAGGGCGGTGCGGGCGATCCGGTGAGAGTCGGCGCCGGTGATCTCGAGCATCTCGGGCTCCAGCTGCTTCGAGGTGACACCGTCACCGGCAAGCGCCCGGATGAGTTCGCTTGGGTTGTCGGTGCGTACCCGGGTGCGCGCCTGTCCCTGATCCGAGATGATTTGCTCGATGGGGGCGTCGGCAATAATCCGTCCGCGGCCAATCACAATCAGGTGGTCGGCGGTCAATGCCATCTCCGACATCAAGTGGGAGGACAGGAAAACTGTGCGCCCTTCAGCGGCGAGCCCCTTGGCAAGGTGGCGCACCCACTGGACGCCCTCGGGGTCCAGTCCGTTGACTGGCTCATCGAGGATGACAGTGTGGGGATCACCCAGGAGCGCTGCGGCGATGCCGAGGCGCTGGCCCATGCCGAGGGAGAAGCCGCCGACCCGCTTCTTGGCAACGGGGCCCAGCCCGGTCATTTCGATGACTTCCTTGACCCTGCTATTGGGGATGCCGTGGGTCGCTGCCATGGCTCGCAGGTGGTTGTAGGCGCTGCGCTTGGTGTGGACTGCTTTCGCGTCCAGGAGGGCGCCGACCTCGCGGAGGGGCGCCCGGTGCTCGGCGTAACGCCGGCCGTTGACTGTCACGTTGCCGGAGGATGGGTTATCCAACCCGACGATCATCCGCATCGTAGTGGACTTGCCGGCGCCATTGGGGCCGAGGAAGCCGGTGACCTTACCGGGGTGGACCGTGAATGACACGTTATCCACTGCTGTCTTGGAGCCATAGCGCTTCGCCAGGCCTTGTGCCTCAATCATGGCTGCGTCCTTAAGATTGCTGTGGTGCCCACGGTGCTGGGCCTACCTCTACCCTACGGATTGTCCCTCGCCCGGTCGCCGCTCCTTGGGATGATGTTTGGCGGCCTTCGCCTACACCTTTCGGATGAGTAGGCAGCGTACCCCCGGACCTCCTGACGCAGAAACGGCCCCCGGGGTCAGGATTGCCGGGTGCAGCCGGCACTCCTGACCCCAAGAGCCGTTTCTGGGTATCCGACGTGGGTCTACCGTGAGCTGATGGACTCAAACTTCCTGATGCAAAGCGGCACGAAGATGAGCAGCATCAGCGCGATCCCCACGAAGATCGTGATGAACGGGTTCTGAAGGGTCCACGCCGTGGGTTCCGGGAAGTCCGGATTGGTGTTGCCGAACAACTGCCGGGCCGATTCGACCAGGGCCGAAACCGGATTCCACTCGGCGATGTTCTTCAGCACCTCGGGCATGGTGTGGATTGGCACGAAGGCGTTGGAGATGAAGGTCAGCGGGAACAGGATCATGAAGGACGCGTTATTGATGACCTCCGGGCTCCTGACGCTCATACCCAGCAACGCCATCACCCAGCTGAAGGAGTAGCTGAACAGCAGCAGGATGGCCACGCCGCCCAGGAATCCCCAGACGGAGGTGGTGACGCGCCAGCCGACGATCCAGCCGGTGCCCATCATGATCAGCATCGAAATACTGTTGATGACCAGGTCCCCGTTGGTGCGACCAATCAGCACCGCCGCGGGGTTCATCGGCAGGGTGCGGAACCGGTCAATGATGCCGTCCTTGAGGTCCTGGGCCATAGCGGCGCCGGAGAAGGTCGACCCGAAGATCACCGTCTGGGCGAAGATTCCAGCCATCAGGAAGTTGGTGTAGTCGGAGACGTTCATCGCCCCGCCGTAGACCTGGCTGAACAGCAACACGAACATGATCGGCTGCAGGATAGTGAAGACCAGGATCTCCGGCACCCGTTTGATCTTGATCAGGTTCCGGCGGGTCGCGATCCATCCATCCGAGAGGAGCTGCCCCGCGGGGGTGCCGACACTCTCGTAGGTCGTCTGCTTGGTGAGGACACTCATTTGGCTTGCTCCATTTCGGATTTCTCGGTGTCCTGCTCGTTTTCCGCGGTGTGGCCGGTGAGCTTGAGGAACACATCATCGAGGGTGGGGCGGCGCATACCGGCGTCGTGCAACCCGACGTTGGCCTGCCCCAGGTCCGCGAGGATGTATTGCAACGCGCGTGGTCCTTCGGTGACAGCCACCTCGACGCTGCGCCGGTCACTGGAAACCCTTGCCTCACCCTCGCCATGGCGGGCGAGGATCTCACTGGCCGCGCCGGCGTCGGACTCGTCGACGAGGGCCACGACCACGCGATGCCCGCCAATTCGGGCTTTCAGTTGGTCGGAGGTGCCCTCGGCTATCACCTTGCCGCCGTCGATCACCGCGATGTCGTCGGCCAGGTGGTCTGCCTCCTCAAGATACTGGGTGGTGAGCAGCAACGTAGTGCCGTCATGGACCAGGTTCTTGATGATCTGCCACAGGGCCAGCCGGCTCCGCGGGTCAAGGCCCGTGGTGGGCTCGTCAAGGAACAGGATCTTCGGGTTGATGACGAGCGCCCCGGCAAGGTCGATCCTGCGGCGCATACCGCCGGAAAAACCCTTCACCGGGCGGTTGCCGGCCTCGGTGAGCTCGAACTGGTCGATCAGCTCCTGGGCACGACGCCTCGCCGTCTTGGCTCCGAGATGGTAAAGACGGCCCACCATTTCCAGGTTTTCGAACCCGGTCAGGTTCTCGTCAACTGCCGCATACTGTCCGGACGCCCCGATGATCCGACGGGCTGCCCGGGGGTTCGAGAGCACATCGATGCCGTCAACGAACGCCGTGCCCTCCGTGGGCTGGATCAGCGTTGTCAAGACCTTCACAACGGTGGTCTTGCCCGCACCGTTGGGACCGAGCAGCGCCTTGACGGTGCCCTGGGGCACCAGCAAGTCCAACCCGTCCAGCGCGTGAACGGGGCCACTCTTCGATTTGTAGGTCTTTTTCAGACCTCTGGCCTCAATAATTGTCATGCGTCCAATCTTAAGGTTCGGAGCAGCCCGCAGGTAATCATTGAGGACAGTTTTTGTCCGCGAGGGAAGCGGTCAGAGTGGGCCCGGTTGATCCAGCTTCTGGGGGACGGGTGTGCCCAGGGGATCGGCGTCGGTCCGGCGTTCGGCGGCAGCGGGTGCGACCAGGAATGAGGCGAGGACCGCCACCCCCACGACGAGCAGTGCGTTGCGGATGCCGACCACATCGCCGAGGAATCCAAGGAGGGGCGGTCCGGCCAGGAACGCCAGGTAGCCGATGGTGGAAACCACAGATACCCGGGCCGCCGCATGACGCGGTTCGTCGGCGGCCGCCGACATTCCCATCGGGAAGCCCAGCGCTGCGCCGGCACCCCAGAGCACCGCTCCCACCCCCGCAAGCGGCACGGTGGGCGCAAAAACGAAGATGATGAGCCCCACCAGCGACGACCCGAGGCTGATCTGCAGCACCCTGACCCGGCCATACCGGTCAATCAATCCGCCGCCCACAAACCGAAACAGGGTCATCGCAGCCACAAACACGCCGAACATGAGCGCGCCAGTCGCTTCGCTGGCCCCCAAGCCGTCGACGGTGGCTTTGGCCACCCAGTCGTTGGCCGCACCCTCGGTCAGGGCAGCGCCCAGCACCACCAACCCAATGAGCAGTGTCCTTGGCTCCAGCCAGGCAGCGAACCGGCTGGGCTGGGGAGTATCCGGGTACGCGTCGGCGTGGGAGATGTCCGGCAGGAAGTAGCGGGGCACCCAGAGGGAAACCACGAGGA
This sequence comes from Arthrobacter sp. TMT4-20, assembly GCF_054510775.1. NCBI lineage: Bacteria > Bacillati > Actinomycetota > Actinomycetes > Micrococcales > Micrococcaceae > Arthrobacter > Arthrobacter sp. TMT4-20. The sequence continues at coordinate 124,975 of NZ_JBTNDW010000007.1, forward strand.
CGACGGCGGCAACCCCCAGCAGGTGGTAGGACAGGTCGACGTCGAGGTGTGACAGACCGGCGCCGACCATTGCACCAACGAAGGCGCCGCCGCTGAACGCCGCGTGGAACTTGGGCATGATGGTGCGGCGGAGGCGGTGCTCGACGTCGGCACCCTCAATGTTTTGGGCCACATCCCAGAGGGCAACGCCCACGCCGAAGAGAAATAGTCCGATCGCGGTGAGGGAGACCGACGTCGTCGTCAATCCGCCGGCAATGGTCACCGCCGCGAGGGCAGACACTACGCCACCGATCCTGACCGTATTGGCGACCCCCACCCGGCCTGAGATCCCGCCCGCGAGGGGGAGGGCAATCACCGATCCGGCGGCAGCAGCCAACAACAGGGCGCCCGTCTCCCCCGAGCCGAGGCCCAGCACCGAGGACGCGGACGGGATCCGGGCAGCCCAACTCGCGAAGACCAGGCCGTTAAGGCCGAAGACGGCGAACGTCGCCCACATGGCCGACAAGACATTTGTTTGCACCAGTAAACCGTATGCGCAATTTTCGGAGCCGGTCTACTGCCTCAGCCGACCGTTTGGGTCAGCGGTCGCGCTGCACCCGGCCCTCATCCCAGACCGGCTCCTCAGTTTCGTACACCAAGCCGTCCGACCCGAAAACCATGAACCGGTCAAAACTGCGCGCGAACCATCGGTCGTGGGTGACAGCCAGCACGGTACCCTCGAACGCGTCGATGGCCTTCTCCAGCGCCTCGGCCGAGTGCAGGTCGAGGTTGTCGGTGGGCTCATCGAGCAGCAGGAGCGTGGCACCCGAGAGTTCCAGCAACAGGATCTGCAGCCGTGCCTGCTGCCCACCCGAGAGGGAGTCGTACAGTTGTTCCGCCTGACCCGCCAGACCGTAACGGTCAAGGACTCCTGACGCCGCTTCGCGCGGCAATCCCGACCGGTGATCATCGCCGCGGTGCAGAATGTCGAGCAGGGTGCGTCCCAGGAGGTCGGGTCGCACGTGGGTCTGCGCGAAGAAGCCGGGTCGGATCCGCGCACCGAGCTTCACTGTTCCCTCGTGTGGGACGGGCTGGATGCTGACCTCGGAGACCGGTTCGTGTTCCTTCTCCGGATCGGTGCCGCCACTGGCAAGCAGTCGTAGGAAGTGGGACTTGCCGGAACCGTTGGAGCCCAGCACTCCTACCCGGTCGCCGAACCAGATCTCGGTGCTGAACGGCTTCATCAGCCCAGTGAGTTCGAGTTTCTGGGCGACGACTGCCCGCTTGGCCGTGCGACCACCCTTGAGCCGCATGGTGACGTTCTGCTCTATCGGGATCGCTTCCGGCGGCCCGGCCTCAAGGAACTTCGCGAGCCGGGTCTGGGCGGCGTGGTACCGGTTGGCCATGTCGGACCGGAACGCCGCCTTGTTCTTGTACATGTTGACCAGCTCTTTGAGCTTGAGGTGCTCCTCGTCCCACCGGCGCCGCAGTTCTTCGAACCTCAGGTTCCGGTCGGTGCGGGCCTGCAGGTAGGTTTCGAAGCCGCCACCGTGGATCCAGCTGGACGCGCCGAGCGCTCCCGGTTCAAGGGTGATGATGCGGGTGGCGGCGTTGGCGAGCAGTTCCCGGTCGTGGCTGACGAACAGCACCGATTTCTTGGACTCGTTCAGCTTCGCCTCCAGCCAGCGCTTGCCGGGGACGTCGAGGTAGTTGTCGGGTTCGTCGAGGAGCAGCAGCTCGTCCGGGCCGGAGAACAGTGCCTCCAGGACCAGCCGTTTCTGTTCGCCGCCGGACAACGACGACGACGCCCGATACTGTGCCCGGGCGTAAGGCACCCCGAGTGCAGCCATGGTGACTTCGTCCCACGTGGTTTCCAGTTCGTATCCACCGGCGTCACCCCACTCGGTAATCGCGTGGGCGTAGCGCATTTGGGTGGGTTCGTCGTCGTTCTCCATCATGGCGAGCTCGGCGTCGTCGACCGCTTTCGCGGCCTTGGCGAGGGCTGGCGGCGCGGCGGAGACCAACAGGTCCCGGACCGTCGTCTCATCCCTGACCTGGCCGACGAACTGGCGCATGATTCCCATGTTGCCGGAGCGGGTGACGGCGCCTTCATCGGCGGTGACATCGCCGGCGATGATGCGCAGCAGTGTGGTTTTGCCCGTGCCATTGGGGCCGATCAGGGCCGTCTTGTGCCCGTCGCCGACCTTGAAGCTGACGGCGTTGAGCAACTGCCGCCCGTCGGAGAGGAAGTAGTCAATGTTGGAAACGTCTAGATGAGCCACACTTTAAGTTTGTCACCCGGAGGCAAACCGGCCCCTGCCGATCGAGCGAGGCCCCACCCAAACCCACCGGGTGAGGCGCACCCCATCCACCTGCCGTTTTCCGGTCAGGAACGGCCCCGCGAGTCAGGTTGGCCGGTTGCAATCGGCCATCCTGACGCCGAGGGCCTTTTCTGGATCGGGTCACCGGTGATCAGCCGTGGGTCAGGTCGCTGGCGGACCGCCTCCCGGCGGGATAGGCAGTGGTCAGCCGACGGTGAAGATCCGACTGATCGGCGCAAGGTTGTTGAAGCTGTAAACGTGGAGGCCCGCGAAACCACCCGAGTCGAGGACTGACCGGACCAGCGGCGAGGGGTCGTACGACGACGGCGCCAGCACGCTGCGCACGAGCGACCCACCCCCGGTGCCGGTCAGGGACCGCCTGGCAAACTTCAGCGATGGACCTACACCGATGCGTGCGGCGAGTGAGATCAGCCTGGCACGGCCAACGGCGCCCGGCACCCCAGCCCAGAGAGGCAGGGTAATTCCAGCGGTGCGCAGCTCGGCCACATAGGCTGCGAGTACTGGTCCGGAGAAGCAGAGCTGAGTGACCGCCCAGGAACATAGCTCCTGTTTGGCCAGCAGCAAATCGGTGAGCTCCCCGGCCGATGCTCCCGGCCGGCCCTCCGGGTAGGCGGCAGCTCCCAGGACGAAGGACCCGCCGCCGATCGAGGTGATGTCCTCCATCAGGGCCCCGCTCCAGGCATAGGGGCCCGCGGCGGAGCCGCCGTCGCCCGCTATCACGAAGATGTCAGAAACGCCGGCCGCCTGCAGCCGGCCCAGGAAGCCAGTGAGCTGCCCGCGCGACGCGATGGATCGGGCCGCCAGGTGCGGGACGGCCTGATACCCGAGGCCGGCCAGGCGCACGGCAAGATCTACAGTTTCCTCGGCCCCGTGGTGCGGGAGGCAGGTGATCGTCACCACCGCGGGCGGCGGCAGGTGTTCCTTGAGCGCCTCAACGACCCCGCTACCCGGGATGATTTCCACCCGGAGCGGAAGACCCCCAGGGTGGTCAACCATGGTTCAGCACTCCACCACGTTCAGCGCCAGGCCCCCGCGGGCTGTTTCCTTGTACTTGTCCATCATGTCGGCGCCGGTGTCCCGCATCGTCTTGATCGCGACGTCGAGCGAAACGTGGTGCTTGCCGTCGCCGCGGACCGCCATCCGGGCCGCAGTGATGGCCTTCATGGCGCCGACCGCATTGCGTTCAATGCACGGGATCTGCACCAGACCGCCCACCGGGTCGCAGGTCAGGCCCAGGTTGTGTTCGATGCCAATCTCGGCAGCGTTCTCCACCTGCTCAGGGGTCCCGCCGAGCGCCTCAGCCAGTGCGCCGGCAGCCATCGCGCAAGCCGACCCCACTTCGCCCTGACAGCCGACCTCGGCACCGGAAATGGAGGCGTTCCGCTTGAACAGGGCACCAACGGCTGTCGCCGCGAGCAGGAACCGGACGACGCCGTCGTCGTTGGCTCCCGGAACGAAGTCCACATAATATTTCAGGACCGCAGGGATGATCCCCGCGGCACCGTTGGTCGGTGCCGTGACCACACGGCCACCGGCCGCGTTTTCCTCATTGACGGCGAGTGCAAAGAGCGTGACCCACTCCATGGTGCTCAACTTGTCGTTGGGATCCTCGGCCTTTTGCTGCAGCTTGAGCTGGGTGGCTGCCCGACGTCGGACGTTCAACCCGCCGGGCAGGATTCCGTCGGTGGTGGATCCGCGGCGGATGGTGTCCTGCATGACGTCCCAGATTTCGAGCAGGCCGGCACGCACCTCGGCTTCGGTGCGCCAGGACAACTCGTTGGCCATCACGATCTCGGAGAACGATTTGCCGGTCGCGGCGCAGACTTCAAGGAGCTGTTCGCCGGTATCAAAGGGGTGCTGCACCGGGGCGGTCGCCTCGGCGGCGGGGTCCGCGCCGATCTGGTCCTCGTCCAGCACAAACCCGCCGCCCACCGAGAAGTAGTCCCGGACCAGCAGTTCCGACCCATCAGCTCCGTAGGCGTGGAACCGCATGCCATTGGTGTGGAAGTCCAGCCGCTTCCGGCGATGCATGATCAGGTCGACTTCCGGATCGAAGTCAATCTCACGCCGCCCAGCGAACCGCAGCCGGCGGGTCTCACCCACCTCATCCACGCGTGGACCGGCCGTGATGGGGTCAACCAGTTGCGGCTGCTCACCCTCCAGGCCCAGGATTACCGCCTTGACGGTGCCGTGCCCGTGACCGGTTACCCCCAGCGACCCGAACAGTTCCACCTCGACCCGCTGCACCGCATCCACCAGGCCCCGCTGCTCCACCAGCTCCGTGTAAAGGAACGCAGCCGTCATCGGCCCCCCGGTGTGGGAGCTGGAGGGGCCGATTCCAATTTTGAACAGGTCAAAGGCGCTAATAGGCATGGGGTTCCTTAGCTGTGATTCTGAGTGCCCGCACCGAAAGGCACGACGTCGGCATACAGCGGGTGTTGGGCGGCCAGCGCCTGAACCCGCTGGGTGAGTGACGTGAGGTCGGCATCGGCGGGAGCGATGAGGGCCTCAGCAATGATGTTGGCCACCTCGGTGAACGCTGCGGCCTCAAATCCGCGGCTCGCGAGTGCTGGCGTGCCGATGCGCAGCCCCGACGTGACCATGGGTGGGCGGGGATCGAAGGGCACCGCATTGCGGTTCACGGTGATGTCGATCTGCGCCAACCGGTCTTCGGCCTGCTGGCCGTCGAGCTCGCAGTCACGCAGGTCCACGAGCACCAGGTGTACGTCGGTACCTCCGCTGACCACTGAGATGCCGTGCGCGGCGACGTCCGGCTGAGTGAGCCGGTCGGCAAGGATCCGGGCGCCGTCCAGGATGCGCTGCTGGCGTTCCTTGAACTCGGCTGATGCCGCGATCTTGAAGGCGACGGCCTTACCCGCGATGACATGCTCGAGGGGTCCGCCCTGCTGTCCCGGGAAGACCGCCGAGTTGATCTTCTTCGCAATATCAGCATCGTTGCTGAGGATGATTCCACCGCGCGGGCCAGCGAGGGTCTTGTGCGTGGTGGAGGTGGTGACGTGGGCGTGCTGCACGGGGCTGGGGTGGAGTCCCGCCGCGACCAGACCGGCGAAATGCGCCATGTCGACCATGAGGTAGGCGCCCACCTCGTCGGCGATGCTCCTGAACCGTTCAAAGTCGAGCTGCCGTGCGTAGGCGGACCAGCCGGCCACAATGAGCTGCGGCTTGTGCTCGCGGGCCAGGCGTTCGACGTCGTCCATGTCCACCCGGTAGTCATCGGCCTGCACCTGGTACGGGACCACGTTGTAGAGCCGGCCGGAGAAATTGATCCGCATGCCGTGGGTCAGGTGGCCGCCGTGGGCGAGATTCAGGCCCATGATGGTGTCGCCGGGCTTGATCAGGGCGTGCATGACGGCGGCATTCGCCTGTGCTCCGGAGTGGGGCTGGACGTTGGCGAATGCCGCGCCGAAGAGGGCCTTTGCCCGGTCGATGGCAAGCTGCTCGAGCACGTCGACGTGCTCGCAGCCACCGTAATAGCGACGGCCCGGGTAGCCCTCGGCGTACTTGTTGGTCAGCACCGAGCCCTGCGCCTGCATCACCGCGACCGAGGTGTGGTTTTCGGAGGCGATCATTTCCAGTCCGTTGCGCTGCCGGGTGAGCTCAGCGTCGATGCTGCGCGCCACCTCCGGATCCAGATCGGCGAGATTCGCGTTCAGGTGGCCAATGGTGTCCAGCTCGGTCAGGGTGCTCATGCGTCTATCCCGTTCTTCGTGGCGTATTCCTCGGCGGACAGCAGGGGGCCCTCGCTGGCGACGCTGACCTTGAACAACCAGCCAGCTCCGTAGGGATCCTCGTTCAGGATGCCCGGGTTGTCCACGGCGTCCTGGTTGATCTCGGTGACCTCTCCCGTCACGGGAGCGTAAAGGTCGGAGACGGATTTGGTCGACTCAACCTCGCCGCAACTTTCGCCGGCGGTCACCGTGTCCCCCACCTCGGGGAGGCTGACATAGACAACGTCGCCGAGCGCGTCGGCGGCGATGGCTGACACGCCGACGGTGGCCGCGCCGTCTGCTGGGGTGTCGATCCATTCGTGCTCGGCTGAGTAGCGGAGGCCTGATTTAATGATGCTCACGTGGGTGTATACCTTTCAGGGTATGTAAAGTCTGGCTATTTTTGGCGGCGGTAGAACGGCGTGGCAACCACCGTGAACGGTTCTGGCTTCCCTCGGAGATCAACCTGTACCTCGGTGCCCGGCTCGGCCAGTTCGGTCTTCACATAAGCCATCGCCACAGGGTAGCCGAGGGTGGGGCTGGGCAGGCCCGACGTCACGGTCCCCACGACCGAGCCGTCGACGACGACGTCGTACCCGGCGCGGGCCGACCGGCGTCCGGCGCCCTGCAGACCGACCAGTTTCCGTTCCAGCGTGGCTTCTTTAAGAGGCTCCAGCACCGACCTCCCGACGAAGTCCTCGGTCTTTTTGAGGCTGACCACTCCGCCGAGTCCTGCTTCGAACGGGTTGGTGTCCAGGCCGAGCTCGTTGCCGTAGAGCGGCATGCCCGCTTCCAGGCGTAGCGAATCCCGTGAGGCGAGACCGCAGGGTGCCAGCTGATGCTGGGCTCCGGCCGCGGCGACCGCTTTCCACAGCTGTACTGCCTCGGGGTTGCCGATGAATAGTTCGAAGCCGTCTTCGCCGGTGTATCCGGTGCGGGCCAGGAGGACCTGCAGACCCGCCAGCTCCACCTCGACGGCCGCGTAATACAACAGGTCGGTGATCAGTTGACGTGACCCAGTAGCGGCGATCTCCAGCAGGATTGCTTCGGCTGCGGGACCCTGAACGGCAATCAGTGCCGTGCTCTCGGAAACGTCCTCCACTGTCACATCGAAGGTGGCGGCCCGTTCCTGCAGGGCGGCAGCGACCGTGTCGGCGTTGCTGGCGTTGGGAACCACGAGGTACCGGTCGTCTGCCCGACGGTAGACGATCAGGTCATCGATCACGCCACCATCCTCGGTGCAGATCAGCGAGTACTTGGCTTTGCCGACGGCGATGGCGGCGAGGTTGCCCACCAGCGCATAGTTCAGGAACTCGGCGGCCTGGGCTCCCGAGACCCAGATTTCGCCCATGTGGGAGAGGTCGAAAAGTCCTGCGGCGCGCCGGACCGTGTGGTGTTCCTCGAGCTCGCTGCGGTACTTCAGGGGCATCTGCCAGCCACCGAAGTCGGTGAAACTGGCTCCGAGCAATTCATGTTCGGCGTACAGGGCTGTCTGCTTGGTCATGGTGATCCTTCCAATCGAGCGTGTGGGTCAACCCGGACAGCCGGCGGCTGCGCGGGGACGAGCTTCAGTCTTCGAAGTCCTCGATGGGCGGGCAGGAGCACACCAGATTGCGGTCGCCGTGCGCGCCGTCAATGCGTCGGACCGGCGGGAAGTACTTGTTGTGCTTCAGCGCGCGGACCGGGTACGCGGCCAACTCCCGGGGGTACGCCTGGTCCCAGGTGTCGCTGATCAGGGCGAATGCCGTATGCGGTGCCTGCCGGAGCGGGCTCTGCTCCAGCGAGTACTCGCCCGCCTGCACCTGGTCGATCTCACCCTTGATCGCGATCATGGCGTCGATGAACCGGTCCAGTTCGCCAATGTCCTCGGACTCCGTGGGCTCGACCATCAGGGTTCCGGCCACGGGGAAGCTCAGGGTCGGAGCGTGGAATCCGTAGTCGATGAGCCGCTTGGCGACGTCTTCGGCGGTCACTCCGGTGGCAGCGGTCAGGGGCCGCAGGTCCAGGATGCATTCGTGCGCGACCAGACCCTTCTCGCCCGAGTAGAGCACGGGGAAGTGTTCAGTCAGGCGAGCCGCAACATAGTTGGCGGCCAGCAGCGCATGCCCGGTCGCTGAGGTGAGGCCCTCGGCTCCCATCAGAGCCACATAGGCCCAGGAAATCGGTAGCACCCCGGCGGAACCGTACCGTGAGGCGGAGATCGGAACCCCCGCATCCCCGCTCTCGGGTGCTGCGGCGTCGCCGGGCAGGAACGGTGCCAGGTGCTCGGCAACAGCCACGGGGCCCACGCCCGGTCCGCCGCCACCGTGGGGGATGCAGAAGGTCTTGTGCAGGTTCAGGTGCGACACGTCGCCGCCGAACTCACCGGGCTTCGCGAGGCCCACCAGGGCGTTGAGGTTGGCGCCGTCGATGTAGACCTGGCCGCCGGCGTCGTGCACCTGCGAGCAGACCCACCTGACGTCTTCCTCAAACACACCGTGGGTGGAGGGGTAGGTGATCATGATGGCCGAGAGCTGCTCGGCGTGCTGGGCGATCTTCGCCTTGAGGTCGTCGTGGTCGATATTGCCGTTGTTGGCTGTCTTGACCACCACAACCTTCATCCCGGCCAGCACTGCCGAGGCCGCGTTGGTGCCGTGGGCGGAGGAAGGGATCAGGCAGACGTTGCGGTCCTGGTCCCCGCGCGAGAGGTGGTAGCCACGGATGGCGAGCAGCCCCGCCAGTTCGCCCTGCGAGCCGGCGTTGGGTTGGATGGACACCTTGGCGTAGCCGGTGATTTCGGCGAGCTTGTCCTCAAGATCCTCGATCAGCCACCGCCAGCCTTCGGTCTGGTGCGCGGGGGCGAACGGGTGGATGGTGGCGAATTCAGGCCAGGAGATCGGCTCCATCTCCACTGTGGCGTTGAGCTTCATGGTGCATGAACCCAGTGGAATCATGGTGCGGTCCAGCGCCAGGTCCTTGTCGGAGAGGCGGCGCAGGTACCGCAGTAGCTGGGTTTCCGAGCGGTGGCTGGAGAAGACCGGGTGCGTCAGATAGGTCGAGGTGCGGACCAGGTCGGCTGGGACCCCGGCGTGCCCGTGGATCTCGGCAAGTTGTTCGACGCCGAACACGCCCGCAAGGGTGGCGAGGTGCTCGTCGGTGGTGGTCTCGTCGCAGGAGACGCCGAGGTGATCCTCGTCTACCAGGCGAAGGTTGATGCCCGCAGCCTCGGCTTTGACCTGGAACTCCTTGGCCCTGCCAGGGACGTTGATCAGGATGGTGTCGAAGAAGTCGGCGTGGACAACTGTGACGGTATCGGCGAGCGTCGCAGCCAACCGGGCGGCGTGTGAGTGCACGCGCGCGGCAATCGCCTTCAGGCCATCGGGGCCGTGATAGACCGCGTACATGCTGGCGACGATGGCCAGCAGCGCCTGAGCGGTGCAGATGTTCGACGTCGCCTTCTCCCGCCTGATGTGCTGCTCACGGGTCTGCAGCGCGAGGCGGTAGGCGGGTGCGCCGTCGGCGTCCTTCGACACCCCGACCAGCCGCCCGGGAAGCATCCGCTCAAGGCCCTTACGGACCGCCATATACGCGGCGTGGGGGCCGCCGAAGAAGAGGGGTACACCGAATCGCTGGGCCGACCCGACGGCGATGTCGGCGTCCTGCTCGCCCGGAGGCGTGATCAGGGTCAGCGCCAGCAGGTCGGCCGCCACGGTGACGAGGGCGCCGCCGTCGTGCGCTGCGGCGATCACTGACCGGTGGTCACGGAGGGCACCCGAGGCGCCGGGCTGCTGCAGGATGACGCCGTTGATATCACCGTCGGGCAGTCCCTGGCTGAGGTCCGCCACCTCCACCTCGAAGCCGAGTGCTTCGGCGCGGCCGCGGACGACGGCGATCGTCTGCGGCAGGCAGTCGGCGTCGAGTACCGTCTTGCCCTTGTTTTTGCCGGACCGGCGCATCAGGAGCGCAGCTTCGGCGACGGCTGAGGCTTCGTCGAGGAGTGAAGCGTTGGCGATGGGCAGGGCGGTGAGGTCCTGCACCATGGTCTGGAAGTTCAGCAGGGCTTCCAGCCGGCCCTGGGAAATCTCCGGCTGGTACGGGGTGTACGCGGTGTACCAGGCGGGGGCCTCGAGGACGTTCCGGCGGATGACCGGTGGCGTCACGGTGTCGAAGTAGCCCTGGCCGATCATCTGGACGGCAGTCGTGTTCTGACCGGCGATGTCGCGCAGCTGCGCCAGAACCTGGGACTCACTCAGCGCGGCTGGGAGGTTCAGCGGCTCGGCCGAGCGGATATTGGCGGGGACCGCAACCTCCACCAGTTTGTCGAGACTGGGGTAGCCGAGCAGGCTGAGCATCTGGGCGGCGTCGGTGGAGCGTGGGCCGATATGGCGGTCGGCGAAGGTTGATTCGGTGAGGGGCTGAGCGGTCATGGGAACTCCCTTGATGAGGTCCGGGCGTCGGCGTCTGCCCGGATTATGGTGAGTTCCTCCCCGCTCTGTATGGGACCTGAGAGATTCCGCAGAACTACACGCCTGCTTGCACCGTCGGTGAGGTGGACGTGGATCCGTCCGCCTGCTTTCCAGAGTTGCCTAGCCGCAGCGGTACTGGGCCTGAGAGATTCCTGGGGAGGATTTGCTCCTACGGCGCCTGCCGGAGTGTGTGTCTACGGAAGTACTCTCCCGCTGCAGATCAAGGGCTATGAAATTATGAGAATCGTGATCTAGCTTACTAGGCCGCGGACAGGAGTGCCAAAAACTCCGGTCAGGTGAATCGGTGGTCAATCTGGAGATTGGGGGTGGAAATCTTGACCCCCAATGTCCTGATTGACCCCACCGACGGTTCTAGGCGCCAAAGAGGCTACTTGTCACCCTTGAAGACGTCCTTGATGTTTTCACCGGCCTGCTTGGTGTGGGCCGACCCCTGATCGACCTGGCCGTCACGCGACAGGTCCTGGTTGTCAGTGGCATCACCGACGGCTTCCTTTGCCTTGCCGGTAAGTTCTTCGGCCTTGTTTTTCGCCTTATCAATGAAGCTCATGGACATCCTTCTCTCTTGGTAGGTGATAGCTCGATAGGTCAGCTCTCACAAAGTACCTACAGGAGTAGGACGTGCCGCTCCGAGAATCCTCACGGTAAAGTTCGCCGATCCGCTTGGAGACCCACGCCGAGCGGCGGAACCGCCAGCCCGAACACCTGCTTCAGGGCCAGCCGTGCCGCATGGTAGCCGCCCATTCCGTGGACTCCCGGCCCGGGCGGTGTCGACGCCGAACACAGGAACACACCATCCAGCGGCGTCCGCCAGGGAGCGGGAGACAACACCGGCCGCGCCAGCATCTGCGAAAGGGTCACTGCTCCTCCCCCGAAGTCGCCCCCCACATAGTTGGCGTTTGACGTAGCCAGCTCGGCCGCCGTCGTCGTGAACGAACTGACGACGACGTCGCGGAAGCCCGGTGCGAAGCGTTCGATCTGCGCGGTAATGGCATCGGCCATGTCATGGGTGGAACCACTGGGGACGTGGCAGTAGGTCCACAGGACATGTCGGCCCTTGGGGGCACGGGACGGGTCAAACAGCGACGGCTGGGAGAGCAGAACGTACGGGTTATCGGCGTGTTTACCGGCGGCCACCTGGGCTTCGGAGGCGACAATTTCGTCGCGGGTACCGCCCAGATGAACGGTTCCGGCGTGTGCAACATCCTCGTTGCTCCACGGCACTGGACCGGACAGGATGTATTCCACCTTGCAGGCGCCATCACCGAACCGGAATCGTTCGAGGGCTCGTTCGTAGCTGCGCGGAAGCCTGCCGTCCGCTAGCTCGAGCAGCCCGGGCGGGGCAACATCCAGCAGGACCAGCGGAACGCCCCTCAGTTCGGACAGGGACCGCACTGCGTGGTCGGCAACAATGTTCCCGCCGTGCGCCCGAATGTCATCGGCCATGGCGTTGGCGATTGACTGGGACCCACCCAGTGGGATTGGCCAGCCGCCGGCATGTGCCAGCGCGCCCAGAGTCAGTCCGGCTCCGGCAGCGGGGAGGGACGGCAGGGTGCCCACCGGGTGGGCCGCGACTCCGGTGAACAGTGCTGCGGCTGCGTCAGTGCTGAACCGCCGGTTCCAGAGCGGTGTCCCTTGATCGAGGGCGGCCAGGCCAAACCGCACCGCCGCAATGGGGTGGCGTGGCACCCGCAGCAGGTGATTCAGTGCTACATCGAGGGTGCCTTCGATGTTCCGTACGAGGGGCTCCATGAGCCTGCGGTAGGCGGGGCCGTCGCGCCCCAGCCCGTCGGTGGTACGCGCAAGGTCGCGGAACGCAACCCCGGCCCGACCGCCATCGAGTGGGTGAGCGTAGGAAATATCCGGCACAGCGAAATCGATCCGCCGCTGCAGTTCGAATTGGGAGAAGAACGGGGAGGCAAGAGCCATTGGATGCACGGCCGAACAGAGATCGTGCAGGTGGCCCGGCTCAAGTTCACCGGTGCGGGCTCCACCGCCAATCGTCGTCGCTGCCTCGTAAACCGTGACGCTGAGGCCCGCGCGGGCAAGGACAACTGCTGCAGCAAGGCCATTGGGGCCCGACCCGACTACTGCTGCGTCAGTCATCGCTGGGCCGCCGTCGCAACAGGGACCCGGTGCGGGTCTTGGCTGATGCGGTGAGCGATCGTACGGCTAACGGCAACGTGCGCCGCACGTTGAGCGCTAGGGCAACCGCGCGGTAGCGAAGCGGGTCCAGGGGCACATCGTAGGTGGTCGGAACCTCGACGATGTTCTTGGAGAAGTTCCGTTTAAAGGTGGTTACGTTGCTGAGCTGCGGGTAGTTCTCGCTGACGATGCCAGTCAACCCACAGCTACGATTGCCTGCCGCTTTGAGCTCCTTGAAAGCGTGCCACAGGAGGAGATAGGGGGCGAATAACTTCCGGGCCGCCTGGGTGCTCGCCGCGAAGTAGTACACCGAATAGCCACGGTACTCGGTGGTGATGAGCCAGCTGATCGCCTGACCGTCGAGGTAGGCGACCATGAGGCGGAGATGATCACCGAGTTGCTCCAGGAGTTGCTCGTAATAGGCTGACTCGAAACTGGTGAAGCCATCGCGGGCGGCGGTCTCTTCCAAAATGGGGAACAGCTCGGAGCTGAAGACAGCCGACCAGTCGGCTCGCTCGATGCTGCGGATCTCGACGCCGGCCCGTTCAGCCCGACGGATGCTGTTGCGTGCATTTGGTTTGAACGCCTTGTAGATATCGGCTTCGCTGGGGGTGAGGTCAACGACGATCTCCCGCTCGTACCAGCCATGCTCTATTGGTCCGGTCGCCGGATCCTGCAGATGCTGGACCTGGAGCCGAACATAGAGGGGCTTGACGGCCGGGCCCGCCCCGAACTGCGCCCTGACGGTCTGCAGCAGGCGTGCTTCGGTGTCAGATGTGCGCTCGGTGAACCAGACTGGCCCATTCACCGCGACCAGCGACTTCCTGAACCGCCTACTGCTCCAGAGGTAGCTGGCGACGGCGACCAGGGTAACGCCGTCGTAGTAGGCCCAGATGCCATAGGGAGTGCGCCCGCGGCTGGATTCGAATGCCGCCCACTGGGGGGTCTGTTCGAGCGGGATCAGCACTGCCGGGTGGGCCGACGACAGGGCTTCGAAGCCTTCCGTGCTGAGTTTCTCAAAGCGAAGGGCAACTGCGGTCACGGATGATCTTTCGGTTCAGGGGCGGGTCGGCTCAAGCGTACCCGAGTGCCGATTGATGCGACGTGGCGACGGCCGGATCGCCGATGGTCAGGTGCGTGATCGAAAGGGCCACCCTGGGGATCGTCAATGTCGAGGCGCCGTACGGGATCCTGACGGGGGTCGATAATGCCCTCAATCACGCGGTACATAAGATATGCCGTTGCCAGCATATGTCCGATGACAGCCAGTAGGTAGTACGGCAAATCAATGTTGTTCTGCTGGTCGCCGCCGCTGGCCTCCCGCGCGAGGTACATCATCAGAGCCCACCAGTGGGCCGCTTCAAAGAGTTGCCAGGTCAGAAAGGTCCGCCACTTCGGATAGGCAAGCGCCACCAGTGGTACCAGCCAGAGCGCGTACTGGGGCGAGTATTCCTTGCCGGTCAGAATCAGCGCTCCCACCAGGAGCAGCGCCAGCTGGGCCAGTCGTGGCCGCCGGGGCGCCATCAGCGCAAGCGCAGCGATACCGACCCCGAGAAGGGTGAACGCCACGGCCGCCAGCACCGTGGTTGTGGCAGCACTCATTTCCCAGCCACCCACACGGGCGATCATCGAATTGTAGGCAAACCAGACTGATGAAGGTCCGGCCTCCGCGGTCAACGCGTCCGCGACGTGGGTTGTCCACCCCCGCGGATCGTACAAAGCAAAGGGAAGATTGGCCGCCAACCAGGTTGCAGCCAGCACGGTTCCCGTCAGTGCAGCGCCCCTGAAGAGGCGGGTGCGCCACGCCAGCAGTGAGACTGCGGCGAAGATCAGCAACGGGTAGCCTGCAGCGGCCGTTCCGAGACCGAGGAAGATTCCGGCCAGGACGAAGCTCCCACGCGCAAAGCCCAACATTCCCAGCGCGGCAAACATCACCGCCCAGAGATCCCAGCCGAGGAACCCGGTCAACACAATCATTGGTGCGACTGCGACCATCGCCGCATCCCACGGCCGCCGGTTGGTCATTCGCACGGTCGCGTAGACGGTGACCAGCCACGCTGCAACCGCCAGCACCGAATGCAGGTCGTAATACCTCAACGTGCTTCCTGCGGGAACGAGGTGAGCGGTCACTCCCGCAAAGGCTCCCGTCAGCGCGGAGTGACCCAGCTGCAGGAAGGATGCCCCATCACCGAGATCCGCAAAGGCGTCGGGCCACTGCGAATGGCAGGCCATGTAATAGCGGTCCGGGCCCAACCATCCCTCGACCCGGCAGGGGTTCCTAATCAGAGCGGCAAGCACCGCCGCCGTCGTCGTCAGCAGGATCAGCACGCGTTCCACCGTGAATGTCCCGGGATCAATCGTGCCCGGGCTGGTTTTCCGGCCCAGCGGGCCACCGATCAGTTCAGTGAATTCCCGCAACAGTGCATCGGCACGCGACGGCGCCGAGATGCGCACCGGCCGCCGCCGGGACTGACCGGTTCCCATGCCTGAAGCCTACCGATCAAGTACGTCATTCACAGCGAATTTGGCCTATATATCAGGATGCTGGAATGCTTCGGGAAGATCGGGTGTTAGGAATAAGAAGTAGACTGGATTAGCTGTTCGATCTGTTACGGGAGAAATCCGGCGGGTCGGCATAAGAAGTGATTCAAGAGGAGAACAGTGGGAACTAACCCCATTAGGGTGGCAATCGTTGGTGTCGGCAACTGCGCGGCGTCATTGGTGCAGGGCGTACGTTATTACCAGGATGCGGACGCTACGGCGTCGATACCAGGCCTGATGCACGTCGAATTCGGTAAGTACCACGTCAATGACGTTGAGTTCGTTGCCGCATTCGACGTCGATGGCAAGAAGGTGGGGCTGGACCTCGCCGACGCCATCGGTGCCAGCGAGAACAACACCATCAAGATCGCCGATGTACCGACAACCGGCATCAAGGTACAGCGGGGCCACACCCTCGATGGTCTGGGCAAGTACTATCGCGAGACCATCGTGGAATCCGACGCGGAGCCAGTCGACATCGTCGCCGAGCTCAAGGCCAACAAGGTCGACGTCATGGTTTGCTACCTGCCCGTCGGGTCCGAAGACGCGGCACGGTTCTACGCACAGTGCGCCATCGACGCTAAGGTGGCCTTTGTCAACGCGCTGCCCGTCTTCATTGCCGGCACCAAGGAGTGGGCTGACAAGTTCACTGCCGCCGGTGTTCCCATCGTTGGCGACGACATCAAGAGCCAGATCGGTGCAACGATCACCCACCGTGTCATGGCAAAGCTCTTCGAGGACCGGGGCGTCACCCTGGACCGCACGTACCAGCTCAATGTCGGCGGCAACATGGACTTCAAGAACATGCTGGAACGCGACCGGTTGGAGTCCAAGAAAGTTTCCAAGACACAGGCTGTCACGTCCAATGTGCAGGCTGATCTGGGCGAGCGGAACGTCCACATCGGTCCGTCCGACTACGTAGCCTGGCTGGATGACCGCAAATGGGCGTTCGTCCGTCTCGAAGGACGCAACTTTGGCGACGCGCCCGTCTCCCTGGAGTACAAGCTCGAGGTATGGGATTCGCCGAACTCTGCCGGTGTGATCATCGACGCCATCCGTGCGGCGAAGATCGCCCTCGATCGCGGGATTGGTGGTCCACTGCTTTCGGCGTCGAGCTACTTCATGAAGTCGCCACCGGAACAGTACGCCGACGATATCGCCCACGAGAAGGTTGAAGCCTTCATCCGTGGAGAGCTTGACCGCTAGCCTGCGGGTCTAACTACCGCAGCCTTCGACCGCCTGCGTGGGCGCGGTGGACCTGTGGGGTGGTAATTTTCCGCCCCATGCCCACCGCGCCCACGGGCGTCCGGTGGCTGGGTGCCGCCAGGGCACACCACAAGATGGGCGCCGCGAGGGCCCGTGACCTAGAACAGGCCGACCGCGCCGCCGTCGTCGTCGACGTCCATCCGCATCGCGGCCGGTTCCTTCGGCAGCCCCGGCATCGTCATGACCGTGCCGGTCAGCGCCACAATGAATCCGGCACCGGTCTTGGTGATCAGATCGCGGACGTGCACCGTGAATCCCTTCGGGGCTCCGAGCATCGCAGGATCATCGGAGAAGGAGTACTGGGTCTTCGCCATGCAGACCGGCAGCCCACCCCAACCGTTGGCTTCAATCTCTGCCAGCCTCCGCAGCGCTGGCACTGAGAAGTCGACGCCGTCAGCCCCATAGATTTCCTGCACGATGGTCCTGATTTTTTCCTCCACCGAAAGCTCAAGCGGGTACAGGTGACGGAAGCTCTGCGGCCCTGCCAAAGCGGTCAGCACCTTCGCCGCGAGTTCGTCCCCGCCGGATCCACCGCCGCCCTGTCCCCAGACATCAGCCACGGCGGCTTCGATTCCTTCAGCAGCGCACCACTCGAGTAGCCAGTCCAACTCTTCTTCGGGGTCGGTTGCGAACCGGTTGATTGCCACCACCGGGGTAATACCGAACTTCTCCACGTTGTGGACATGGCGGCGCAGGTTGGCGACCCCCGACTCCAGTGCGGCCGGATCAGGCTTCCGCAGATCGGTCTTGGCCACACCGCCGTGCATCTTCAGGGCACGGATGGTGGCGACGATGACGACGGCGGCCGGCGCCACGTCCGCGTACCGCGCCTTGATGTCCATGAACTTCTCGGCACCCAGATCGGCTCCAAACCCAGCCTCAGTGACCACGATGTCGGCAAGTTGGCGGGCAGTGCTCGTGGCGATGACCGAGTTGCAGCCGTGTGCGATGTTGGCGAACGGGCCACCGTGGACGAGGGCGGGCGTACCGGCAATGCTCTGGACGAGGTTCGGTTTAATCGCATCCCGCAGGAGCAGGGTCAACGCGCCCTCCACGCCCAGATCCCCCACCGTCACTGGTTTACGGTCGAAGGTGTAACCGAACGTGATTTTCGCCAGCCGGTGCTTGAGGTCCTGCAGATCCGAGGCGAGACAGAACACCGCCATAATCTCTGACGCAACCGTGATGTCGAAGCCGTCCTGTCGGGGGGTGCCCTGTGTTGGCCCACCCAATCCAATCACCACCTCGCGCAGGGCCCTGTCATTCATGTCCAGGACCCGCTTGAAGGTGATCCGTCGCGGGTCGATGTTCAGCTGGTTGCCCTGGTAAATATGGTTGTCCACCAGCGCCATCAATGCGTTGTTGGCGCTGGTGACCGCGTGGAAGTCACCAGTGAAGTGCAGGTTGATGTCCTCCATCGGTAGGACCTGCGAATAGCCGCCCCCGGTGGCGCCGCCCTTCATGCCCAGGATCGGCCCGAGGGATGGTTCCCGCAAAGCGATCATGACATTACGTCCGCTTCGTGCCAAAGAGTCCGCCAGGCCAACCGTGCAGGTCGATTTTCCTTCACCGGCGGGCGTGGGGCTCATTGCGGTTACCAGAACCACTTTGCCGGCGGGCTTCCCGGGGTTTGGAAGCAGCTTTGCCGTATCGATCTTGGCCTTGTACCGACCGTAGTGTTCGAGTGCTGCGGCCGGTATGCCAGCTTTGGCAGCAATGTCGTCTATGGGTTGGATGGCTGCGTTACGGGCGACTTCCAGGTCGCTCGTTGGGGTGGGCAAAGACTTCATTGTCAACAGTCCTCTGGGCTTGTGGCGCGTCGGGAGTGAGTCCCATAAGGTGCCGCGGGTCTGGGCACAGCGTCAAATCTACCAGCGGCATCCGCGATTCAGCTGAGCCCGGACCGCCGCAACAGGTAGGCGATCATGGGTTCGTAGAGCCCTGGGGACACGTTGTCGTCAAGGGGAACCGCTACTTTGAGTTGCCCCTCTGCCTCGGAGACGAACAATCCCGGGTCGTTGCAGTCGGCGAACCCCACCGCTGGGATTCCTGCGCTGGCGGCGAACCCAGCCCAGCCGTGGTCGGCCACCACCAGGTCCGGGGTTGGCTCGCCGAGTTCCGCGAGCAGTTCGAGGCTAAGCTGCATTGGTTCCGGCGAGTGAGTGTGCGCCAGCCCGCCGTGCTGATGCCAGACCAGGACCCCGAAAAGTTGCCGGATGTCACCCTGCCTGAACTGTTGCCCCTCGGGTACCTCGACCACCGTTGCCCCGGCCCGGCGGGCCGCAGCGGCCAGGGCCGCATGCACCGGGAGCAGGCCTGCAGGGTGCCCGGTTGCGAAGAGGATGCGATGCCCGGCCGCCACAGCGGCTCCGAAAACGGACCCAAACCGGTCCAGCGCGGCCACGCACCGGGCCGAGTCGATGGTGTCCTGCCCCGTCACGTGGTTACGGTTCGGGCTGATCCCTACCCGGTCACTCATCAGCTCGAAAACCTCATCGAAGTTCCATGGGCGGGTGGTGCGGACACCAAACTCGAGGTGTTCGCTGCCCTCGAGGAATAGCTGCATGTGCCGCAGATTGTCTTCACGCGGGGTAGCTACCGCTCCAGTGATTTGGACAGAGTCAAGGTAGGCAGCAAGTTCGGTGGAGTTCACAGAACCATCCTAGGTGAACTCGTTTGCGGGCGAACGCCGCCGGGACTATCAGCGCGCTGCGGCTTCTTCGAACCGCTCGACGGCGGTACGGTAGCTTTGCGCTGTCAGGAGCGCGGTACGCTGCCACCCGAAAGCAAGGGCGTGAATAGCGGCGCCCCTGCCAAGTGACGCGCGGGTCGCGGCGTCGTCGTACATGGTTTCAAGTGCAGCTGACCACAGCTCAGGGGTGTGACCGTTGACCAGGGTGCCGGTCCGGCCGTCGCTGATGGCCTGCGGCAGGCCCCCCACATTGGCGGCTAGCACCGGGGTGCCGCACGCCTGCGCCTCGAGCGCCACCAGCCCGAAGGATTCAGTGAAGGAGGGCATCGCCACGAGGTCCGCCGCTCGGAACCAATGGGCCAGCTGGTTCGCCTGGACTGGCGGGTAGAGTCTCACCCTGTCCTGGAGCCCGACGTCGTCAATGAGGGGCTGCAACCGCAGTGCCTCCGCGCCGCTGCCCGAGCCCAGAATGCTGAGCTGCAACGGGATGTCCGGGCGACGTGCCGCGAGGTCGGCGGCGGCCGCGACCAGCACCTGCGGTCCCTTCAGTTTCTGGATTCGTCCCGCGAATACCACGTGAAAAGCGTCAGGCGCGAAATTGAGGGATGCCCGGGATTCGGTGCGTGACTCGGGGTTGAACGTCTCAAGATCAACGCCGGGCGCCACGATGTCCACTCTTTCGGGTGCAGCACCGTACAGGGATTCCAGCTCGGCTGCCTCGGTGGAAGTGTTGGCGATCAGGCGGGAGGCGCCATCGACAATCGCCTGTTCCCCGGCAACCCGGACATCCGGCTCGGGTGTACCACCAGCGTGCAGGCGAATGTTCTTGACGCGTGCCATGGTGTGCATCGAGTGCACCAGGGGAAGGTTGAGACTGGCCCCGACGGTAAGACCGACACTTCCGGAAACCCAGTAGTGGGAGTGGATGACGTCGAAGTGGCCATCCGCCAGGAGGTCGGTCACCTCGGCGATAGCATCGGTGAACGATTCGGACAGGCCCGGCAGTTGTTCCTTGGGAACCTTACGCTGCGGTCCCGCCCGAAGGTGTCTGACGATGACCCCCGGCGCGAATTCCTCGGAGTGCGGTTGCCCCTCGGAGGCTGCACGGGTGAAGATTTCGACGTCAATTCCGACACGAGCCAATTCCAGGGCCAGGGAACGCACATAAACATTCATTCCACCGGCGTCGCCGGCCCCCGGCTGATCCAGCGGGGAGGTGTGCAGGGAGAGCATCGCCACACGCTTTACCGGAGGCATAAGATCTCCTCTCCCCTGATTGCTCTCGAACTTGTCGAGCGCTTGAATTGTCTGACGTTTTGCCGCCGCTACTGACCATATAACGTGCCGTGCAGGCTGCACATTCCGTGTCAGGCTGCAGAGACCCGAATATTCGCGCGCGTTAAAGGCGGAAGCCCGCGCTGGGAAGCGCGGGCTTCTCGATTGGTGGGACTAATGACTTGCATCAGATCCTCCTTCGCGGGTAGTCAACAAGGTCAGAACCGGGCCATTCGCAGCGTGGATGAACCAGCTACTTGACGTACATGGTGTGCTGCGGCAGGACAAGACGGTCAACCGTGTCCCTCGCGACAGGCGGGGGTGGGTCGGGTATTCGTTTCCACAGGGACACACTGTCCCTGAGCTTCTTCAACATGATTTGCACCTCCTCTCGAGAGGCATAGTTGGGCATGACTGTGATTGGCGAATCGGGTATACCAGTTTCCGGATCCCCGGTGGCGGTGAGATTGCCAGCCATGATGAATTCGCCATGCGCCCGGATGGGGTTGCCGGGGGTAACTGGTGAGACGGCAGGGGAAGTGGAACTGGTCAGCAAAGTGGACACAGGGGTCTCCTGAATTTGATGGTGCAAAGGGAATCCTCAATCGAGGAGGGCGGGCAAACAGCGCACGCAGCAGGGCGGCGGAAACCGCCTGAGCATCAAATGGGGTACCGAAAATGGGTCGCCTCCCGCCAGGTGGGAGGGCGACCGAATCAGCAGCTAGCTAATGCGCAGCAACGGAGGCCGGACTGGTGTACGCGGTAAACGATCGGCGTAGCTTTGTATTCACAGTTCCCACCTCCCTTTCATCTAGTGCGCCAATAGAGACAGTGCCGAAATTCATCAAGCGATCACTCGATTGAGAACTCCCAATGGCACAAATCAAAGCTACCGCACGGGACGGTGATCGCCTAGGCTTTTGACTGACAATTCTCAAATGTTTTGCCCACCCCGGAACTTCCAGGGAGCCAGCCCCGTGTTCAGCCCGGTGGGCGCGTCCCGGGCTAGGCTGACAGCATCCTGCGACTGCAGGTCCTGACCAGTGAGATGGGGGCAGTCGTGGATAGGCTCCGAGAGCTCGACGGGCTGCGTGCCTTCGCGCTTTTCGGCATACTGACAGTGAATATCTGGTTCTTCGCCGACCCCTGGGCGTTCGCCGGAGACATCAGCCCCGACCATTCGTCGCCGGCGGACATTGCAGTCCGGTTCCTCGTGACGATGCTGTTTGAAGGCAAGTTCTACATACTGTTCGCGTTTCTCTTCGGGTACGGCTTCGCCCTGCAGGAGCGGGCCGCCGCCCGGGCGGGAGTGCCATTGGGGCCTCGCATGCTGCGCCGTTTGGCGGGGCTCGCGATGCTCGGGCTGGCTCATGGCTTCCTGCTGTTTTTCGGCGACATCCTGTTGACCTATGCAGTGATGGGGGTGGTGCTGTTCAGTTTGCGGACCATCCGCGCGCGGATGTCCGTCCTGATCGCGGCCGGTATTACCGTGGGCATGTCACTGCTGTTGACCCTGGTGGGAGCCTTCGTCGCTACTGTCAACAATCCAGTCGACGACGGCGTGATCCCCGCCCCGAGCGTTGCGGCCCTCACGGAAAGTCCGGGATCAGCCCTGGCAGCGAATGTGGAAAACTATCTCATCGCCCTTCCCTCAGTGATGCTTTTCCAGGGGCCCCTGTCCCTGGCGATGTTCCTTCTTGGTCTCGCCGCCGCCCGGAAAGGGATACTTGAGCGACCCCTGAGCAGTTCAACGCTGCGCCGGATTGCCGTCGTCTGTCTGCCGATTGGGCTGCTCGCCGCTGGAGCCCAGTCCGCCTTGCTGTATTACGCCGACCACGACCGCTTTTCCCTTGTATCGACCGGCATCACCACGTTGACCGCGCCCCTCCAGACAACCGGGTACGTGTGTTTGTTGTTGTTGGCCTTTCGTTCCCCGCCAGGACAAAACGTCCTGGGCGCGCTGGCTCCGGCGGGACGAATGGCGTTGACCAACTATCTGGGCCAGTCGCTGGTGCTCGTGATCGTGTTCACCGGTGTTGGGCTGGGGCTGACCAATGCCTTGCCGCCCGCCCGGGTGATGATGGTCGTCGTCGTCCTGTTTGGTGCCCAGGTGGTGCTGAGCCGACTTTGGTTATCGCGGTTTGGCATCGGCCCGATGGAGGCGCTGCTGAGACGCGTTACCTATTCGCCGCAGGAACGGCACCCTCCAGCCTGACAGGTTCACCCACCGGACGGCTTGAGTCGGGTGTCAGAGATTCCAGTGCACAATGGCGGGTGTCCGCTTATCCCATCCCAGTGCGCACACCGCCGCAGTACCGAGGACGAACCGTCGGCCCTGGCCGGGATCCATCTCCAGCCACCGCGCGGCGACCACCCGCAGGAAGTGCCCGTGCGCGACAAGCAAAACGTTACGGGCCGGGTGCGCGGAAGGATCCTGGTCTGCTGGGGTGCCGCAGCCGGCCTGGACCGTTGAGATGATCCGGTCAGCGCGCCCAGCAACCTGGGCGAGGGTTTCACCGTTCGGCACTCCGTCATTCCAGATCAGGTACCCGGGATTCTCCGCGCGAACCGTGGCGCTGTTGCGTCCTTCGTTGTCGCCGTAATCCCACTCGTGCGCATGCGGAAGAATCTCCGGATCAGGAAAGCCCGCCAAATGCGCGGTCCGGACCGCGCGCTGCAACGGTGAGGACAAAACAGCGTCGAACGTGATCCCTTTGAGGTGCCGTGCAGCGTCGACCGCCTGCTTTTCCCCGCTGGCGGTCAAGGGAAGGTCGGTGAGGCCCGTGTAGTTGCCGTCCCGGGACCACTCGGTTTCCCCGTGCCGCATCAGCCAGAGGTGCGGTAGTGGAGTTCCTGCTGGTGTCAGGTCTGGTGAGGCTGCGCCGGAGAGGCTCATGGTGTCGCCGACTCTGGTTGTGACGCCCACCAGGTGCGGAGCAACGCCTCGGCTTCTTCGGCCGACTGAGGTCCATGTTCCATTCGTTCCTCCAACAGGAATCGGTACGCCCGGCCAACCACCGGGCCGGGTTTGATGTTCAGTAGTCCCATGATCTGCGCTCCGTCGAGGTCCGGGCGAATGGATTCCAGTTCCTCCTGTTCGGCCAGCGCCTCGATTCGCGCTTCCAGGTCGTCGTAGGCGAAGGCCAACCGCTCTGCCTTACGCTGATTCCGGGTGGTGACGTCCGAACGCGTCAGCCGGTGCAGCCGTTCCAGCAGACTCCCCGCATCGTTGACGTACCGGCGCACCGCGGAGTCGGACCAACCGGCCTCCCCGTAGCCGTAGAACCGCATGTGCAGCTCCACCAGCCGCGACACAGCCTTGATCGAGTCGTTGTCGAACCGCAGGGCTTTCATCCGTTTTGCGGTGAGCTTGGATCCCACCATGTCATGGTGCCGGAAGCTGACCGCCCCGGAGGGCTCAAATTTACGGGTGGCGGGTTTGCCGACGTCGTGCATCAACGCAGCAAACCGCAGCACGAAGTCAGGCCCGGGGACGGCCCCGTCGGCGCCCGTCTCCAGGCGGCAGGCTTGCTCGAGCACAGTCAACGAGTGCTGGTAGACATCCTTGTGACGGTGATGCTCATCGATTTCCAGACGCAACGCCGCCACCTCGGGAAGCACGTAGTCGGCCAACCCGCTTTCCACCATCAGGTCAATGCCCCGTTGAGGTGCGTCCCCCAGGACCAGCTTCACCAGTTCGTCGCGGACCCGCTCGGCGGAGATGATGGTGATGCGTTGGGCCATGGAAGCCATCGCCTCGGACACTTCAGGGGCCACCTCGACCCCCAGTTGGGAGGCGAAGCGTGCGGCCCGCATCATGCGCAGGGGGTCATCCGAGAACGACGACGACGGTGCCCCGGGGGTCCGCAGCACCCCCGCCTTCAGGTCCCGGAGGCCCCCATAGGGATCCACCAGCTCCATCGATGGAAGCCGGAGCGCCATGGAGTTGATGGTGAAGTCACGGCGCAGCAGATCATCCTCCAGAGTGTCCCCGAAAGCGACAACCGGTTTACGGGACGCGGGGTCGTAAGCCTCCGCCCGATAGGTGGTCACCTCGATCATGAAGCCGCCCTTACGGAGTCCGATAGTGCCGAAATCTCTGCCGATCTCCCAGTAGGAATCGGCCCACCCGCGGATGACATTCAGGGTCTGGTCCGGTGTGGCGTTACTGGTGAAGTCGAGATCCGGGGAGGTTCGGTGCAGGAAGAGGTCGCGGACAGGCCCGCCCACCAGCGACAGTTCATGTCCGGCGGCAACGAAGAGCCGTCCCAATTCGGTAACAACCGGGGGGAGCGGAGCGGTAAGGGTTGAGTTGTCTAACAGGTGCACCATAGTGCTTAAAGGGTGCCAGATGCCACGGCAAATTCCACTATGGGGGCGGCCGGGGCCGGGGACGGCCGACACGCGGGTACCGGCCCAGCAGGACGGCGGAGCTTATGGATCGTCATCAACCGAAGCGAAAGATCGTTAGAGTGGACTGCATGGACCGTCCTGTTCCAAGCGCACCCAAGCGGACCCCGTTGACAGTGTCAATGGGCAGTGCTGGCGCGCCCCAGGTCCACCAGTCGCTGCCGACCGTCGAGGAAGTGTCAGCAGGCGGCATAGTGGTCGATACCTCCGATGACCAGCTCAACGTAGCGATCATTGCCCGGCTGAACCGTGGCGGCCGACTCGAGTGGTGCCTTCCGAAAGGTCATCCCGAAGGTAGAGAAAACAATTCCGAAGCTGCGGTGCGGGAAATCGAGGAAGAAACCGGCATCAAGGGCCGCATTCTTACTGCCTTGGGCAGTATCGATTACTGGTTCACCGTCAGTGGGCACCGCGTTCATAAAACAGTTCACCACTATCTCCTGATCTCCACTGGTGGCCGGCTCACCATCGAGAATGACCCGGACCACGAAGCAGTCGATGTGGCGTGGGTTCCCCTGGCTGAGCTGGGAAAGAAGCTCTCCTTCCCCAATGAGCGCCGCATCGCTGACCTGGCCCGGGAAGTCCTCCCGGACTACCTGTAAGTCCGCGTTATCGCCACGGGGCCAGTGGTGAGACGATAGACAACGATGTCGGACTCAAACACAGCCTCCCTCCCCGTGCAGGACGCTGGGGTACTGCCCAGCCGCCGCGCAAGTCAATCTGGCGACACTGCTGCCACCTCAGCCGACGACGGCGCGCACTCTTCCACTGAAGCCCCGGATACAACAGCGCGCTCGAGCGCCATCATGGCGGCGGGAACCCTTGTGTCCCGAGTGCTCGGACTGGTCCGGGTGGCCCTCCTTGCGACGGCGCTCGGCGCCTCCGGCGGGGTGGTGGATGCATTCTCCATAGCCAATAGCCTGCCGAATTTCATCTATCTCATGGTTGCCGGCGGGGTGTTCAACGCCGTCCTGGTGCCGCAGATTATTAAAGCTACGCAAAACCCTGATCGGGGAGCCGACTTCATCAGTCGCCTCATTACCCTCGCTGTCATAGTCCTCCTGGTCCTGACTGCTTTGGTCACTCTCGCCGCACCCCTGATCATGACCCTGGTCACCGACTTTTCGGGTGAGCGTCTGGCGCTAGCCACCATTTTTGCGTATTGGTGCCTCCCACAGATTTTTTTCTATGGCCTCTACGCGATTATCGGTCAGGTCCTCAACGCCAATGGCTCCTTTGGCCCCTATATGTGGGCACCGGTCGCAAACAATATCGTGTCAATTGCTGCGCTGGTGTCTTTCATTTTTTTGATGGGCTCGCAACTCGACAGCTCGCACACACCGGACTCGTGGACCTCGTCCCAGACACTGCTGCTCGCGGGAGGTACCACCCTCGGGATCATCATTCAGGCATTGGTTCTCTTCTGGCCGCTGAAGAGGCTCGGGCTGGGCCTCAAGCCAACATTCGGGTGGCGGGGGGTGGGATTGGGTCGCACCGGCAAACTGGCTTCCATCACCATCATCACCATGCTGGTAGGCAACGGCTTGTACCTGGTCAACATCCGTGTTGCCTCAATTGCGGCCGAAGCACGGCCGGACTATCTCGCCAGGGTGCCGCCGCAGCAGATTGCGGGACCCTTCAACCTTGACATCGGAACAATGGTGTACGTCCTGCCCCATTCCGTGATCGCCCTCTCTATCGCCACGGTGATGTTCAATCAGCTGGCGGCGGCCCATAGTCGCAACGATTTGGCCTTAATCAAGGAGACACTGTCACGTGGCCTTCGCATTATGGGGGTAGCAACAGTTTTCGGTGCGGCAGTTCTCCTGGCGCTGGCAGTACCACTGGGGATGCTGTTCTCGGGTGGGATCCGACCGGACGGAGCACTCAACGCCGTGCTCATTTCCCTGCTGGCCATCGGGGCACCTTTCCTCAGTGCCAACTTCTTCCTGAACCGGGTCTTCTACGCGGCCGAGGACGCCGTGACTCCGCTACGCATCCAGCTCATCCTGTCTGTAATCGGGGTGGCGTTGGCACTGATATCCGGGACTTTTGCGCCGGAATACATTGTCCCACTGCTGGCTGTCAGCTACTCGCTGGGCAACATCATCGCCGTCGTCGTCAGCCACACGTTCCTGGTGCGCAAGATCGGCTCTTACGGTGCGGGCCGCGTCTACGATGTCCATGTTCGGCTTGTCCTCGCCGGGATGGCGTCCGCTGCAGTTGGTACCGGGGCGCTCTGGCTTTTCGGTGGCTACAGCATCGAAGGCTTTGTCTGGCAATCGGTCCTGGCCGCCTTCAGCGTGCTCGCCGTTTGTGGCACGCTGATGGCGCTTGTCTACCTGCTCATGCTCAAGGTTCTGCGCATTAGGGAGCTGGATGACTTCCTGGCTCCCCTCTTGTCCCGATTCACTCGCACCAAGTGAACTCGGCACCGGCATGCGAGCCGAAAACCCGCGGATCCACGGTACTGACCGGTAGCATTGGTGGGAATCATCTGCAATTGACTTCACGCGCTGAACAGGATGCTGTTCGTCGCCCGAGAATCCATTCATTCCACGGGAGGAACACGTGCCACAACCAGTAGACGTCGGATCAGTATTGGGAGGCCGCTACAAGGTCACCGCCTACGTACTGGCTTCTGCTGACCGGGACCTCGTGCTCGACGGTATGGACCAGGTATTGAATCGGCCAGTCAGCATCCTGGTCGCTTCAGCTTCCAACGCCAGCCAAATAGCCGCTACCGCCCGTGAAGTGGCCACTGGTGAACGGGCGGGGAACATCCAGGTCCTTGATCTGGGCGTCACCGACGAGAGCACCTATCTGGTCACTAACCGTGCCTCCCCAGCCGACTTGTTGGATCTCGTTGTCCCTCAGGATGCACCGTTTGTCGAACCATTTTTCACCGATACCCTTGGATCGGAAATCTTCGGCGGCCCCCGCTCCACCGAACCCGAGACTTACGATGACGACGACGATTACGACTACTACGACGACGACCAGCCCGAAAAGAAGTCCCGCCTGCCGAAGGCCCGGCTGCCGAAGTTCGGCAAGGGTGCCGCGGCTGCTGGCGCTGCGGGTGTCACTGCGGGAGCCTCCGGCGCTGACGCTGCCACCCCCGCCTCAGCCAACCCGGCGTCCGCTTCGTCAGCGGTTCCTCCGCCGCCGGCATCTGCGCCCCGTGGCAGCGACCAGCCCAAGGTGTCCCTCTGGTCAGAAAGCGACTACGACGCCGATGCAAAGCGGACAGACGATTCCGGCCGGGCCGCGTCACACTTTCCTGCTGCAGCCGCCTCCGGTGGCGGAGCACCTGAAGATTACGACGAATACGACACAGCTGAGGACGATGACGAGGGAAACAACCCGAAGTACACCCGGGTCCTCGTCGGAGTGGTGCTCGCGATCATCCTGGTGACCGTCGTTGCCCTGGCCGTCAACCAGCTCAGCAACTACTTTTCGCCTGACCCCCTAGCGGGCGCCGAGACCACCACCGCTCAGGTGGAAGAGGAACCGACCGACGACGTCGCAACCACCCCTGCCGAAGGCCCTGAGGAAACTCCAGAACCAACGGTGGAAGCAGTTGAGCCAGTCCCCGCGAATGTGACACGCCTCGTCCCCGATAATGCAGAGTTGAACGCCGAGACTGACGCGGACCTTCCCCTGATTATCGATGGTAATCCTGGCAGTTTCTGGGGCTCCCTCGTCTTCGCGAACGAGACTTTTGGCGGCTTGGCCCAGAGCATGGCTCTTGTCGTCGAACTCGAGGAGGAGTCGACCATCAGCCAGATCCAGATCGAGCAACTCAACGGCTCCGGTGGCAGTTTCACTGTCCTCCTCAATGATGAGCCGACCCTCGACGGCGCAGATCAGATTGCGCAGAGCTCCTTCACCGGGCCGACAATCAACATCCCTGTCCCACCAGGCGCGGAGGGCGAGCCCGCCACCGCTCAGTACGTCATTGTCAACCTCACCCAGCTTCCGCGTTTGACCAACGTTCAGGCCATCTTCCCCTGGGGCGTCCGGATAGCGGAGATCAGCGTCTCCTAAACTTCACCTTTTGTTGAGCGGTGCGCTTCGCGGACGGAATAAGCTTGACCCTGACGCGGTTCTTATAAATGACCGCTCAGCCGGGCCCCAGGCTCCTGTAGTGGTGTCAACAAAGGAAGGTCTACCAAACCCGTGACTATAGAAACCGGCACAACCGGAACCAGCAGCACCGATCCACAGAAGATCCACGATGTGATCATTGTGGGCTCAGGACCGGCCGGATACACAGCCGCCGTGTACACCGCCCGGGCGAATCTGGCGCCTCTGATGATTGCTAGTTCCGTCAAAGCCGGCGGTGAACTGATGAACACCACGGATG
Source organism: Arthrobacter sp. TMT4-20 (assembly GCF_054510775.1). Taxonomy (NCBI): domain Bacteria; kingdom Bacillati; phylum Actinomycetota; class Actinomycetes; order Micrococcales; family Micrococcaceae; genus Arthrobacter; species Arthrobacter sp. TMT4-20. The sequence goes on from NZ_JBTNDW010000007.1 coordinate 154,182, forward strand.
TGGAAAACTATCCCGGCTTCCCTGAAGGTGTCATGGGACCGGATCTGATGGAGCAGTTCGAAAAGCAGGCCGTACGGTTCGGCACAGAGATACTGTTCGAAGATGTGACGTCGCTTGAGCTCTCCGGCGCGGTCAAGACGGTCACCATCGGCACAGGTGAGACTTTCAGCGCGCGATCCATCATTGTGTCTACCGGTTCCGAGTATCGTGAACTCGGGCTTGAGGACGAGAAGCGTCTTTCAGGACACGGCGTCAGCTGGTGTGCAACCTGTGACGGGTTCTTCTTCAGGGACCAGGACATTGCAGTGATTGGCGGGGGTGACTCCGCAATGGAGGAAGCCCTTTTCCTGACGAAATTTGCTCGCTCCGTCACAGTGGTCCACAGGCGAGACTCGCTTCGTGCATCCAAGATCATGCAGGACCGGGCATTGAGCCACGAGAAGATCCGCTTCATCTGGAACTCCGAGGTTGTGGGGATCGACGGCGACTCCAAGGTAACGGGTTTGCGCCTGGCTAGCACTGTAGACAACTCAACCCAGCATCTCCCGGTCACCGGGGTTTTCGTTGCTATCGGCAACGACCCTAGGGTGGACCTGGTACGGGGAGTGCTCGAGCTCACGACAGAAGGCACCATCGCTGTCCAGGGCCGCACATCCAAGACCTCCATACCCGGGGTATTTGCCGCGGGCGACGTGATCGACCCTACCTACCGCCAAGCCATCACTGCCTCCGGTTCAGGATGTGTTGCGGCAATTGACGTAGAGCATTACCTCGCTGACCTCGGGGACTCGGTTGAGACGGCGGCGGAAGTACCAACACCGCCAGCCGAACAGGTCTCTGAAGATGCCCACGTATCCAGCACCACCCAAGGAGAGTAGCTATGACTGCAAGAGAAGTCACCGACGCGTCCTTCGACGCCGATGTATTGAAATCAACAAAGCCAGTGCTCGTCGACTTCTGGGCCGAATGGTGTGGACCGTGCCGTAAGTTGTCGCCTATTCTCGACGAAATTGCCGGAGAACATTCGGAAAAGGTTGATGTCGTCAAACTCAACGTCGATGATAATCCGGCTACCGCTGCGAAGTATGGAATCACTTCGATCCCGGCCGTCTATGTGTTCAAGGACGGCGTAGTTGCAGCACAATCCATCGGTGCTAAGCCAAAGCAGGTTTTGGAGCAGGAATTCGCTGACTTCCTGAAGTAGGAAGCGTTTCGAGCCTGCACCTCTTTCCAGGGGCCATCACTTCTGTACGAAGTGGTGGCCCTTTTCACGCCTGCTGACTGTTTCACGTGAAACTGAATTGGACCCCGGAGCCATAGCCTCATCTTGGCAGGACTTTCAGCCGAGGCACGCCACGTGGTCGGACTGACATGGCCGACCCTGAAGGACGCTGCGTGATAATCAATATGGTGCAGCCCGTAGGAAATGTACTTGCAGCTGCGAAGTAGACCGGCATCCTTCCACCCCATGACTTCTCGTAGCCAAAAGATGCTATCAACGGATCCGTGCCGCGCCGTCGCGCGAAATCTCACTCCGCGTCCCGTGGAGACAAACGGGTTCGCATCGACCGGTCTCTTAGACCCGCGCGTGGCACTGGAACTAAACACCTCAGGCCCCGCCTCCTGCACAACATCTCCGGCCTCGCGGGGTGACATCTCCAACCTGACTCCGTGACCTTTCAGCTGACTGCTAGCTTCACTCAGGTCACCACAGATACTAGTCACGGCTCGGGATTCTTTGGTGGCGTCCACAATGTTCCACATGAAACGTTCGGTTCTGTGGAAGGCCTCGTGTCATGCCGCATAAGTGGATGCCAGCTGCCAGGATCCAGTCCGGTCCCGTGCATCGGAAAGGCGGGCCCACACGGGACGCCGGAAAGCGTCGTTGCTAGTGCAGCAACGACCGGATACCCGTAGATCGACCTTTATAGCTAGCGCGGCGCCCTCAAGTGGACTGAATGTTGCTGAATAACCGTCTTTTGGTGGAATACGGATGGATACTGACGCGGGGACGCTCAAGTCGAGTTCGCCGCTCTCCTAAGACTGCAAAGATCACGAAGGAACCGATGAGATCCGAGTATGTCTTCCCACGCGGGGTGAGAACCTCCGACCATGGAAACCTCGCTACCAGTCGTCCCTGAGTTGGTTCGTATTCGAAGTTGTGACCCAGCCTGCGCATCCCAGGCCGGAAGACACTTGTTCCACGTGAAACATCTTCTCTGCCAGCTACAGGCCAAATAGGAGTCAAAGGGGCGCCAGCTGCCAGAAATCGCCAGAAACCCTAGCCATGGTGGAACTCCCGCTAGCGTGGCGACCCCTGGTGTCGCTGATAGGCAACTTTCGGCCTGCGCGGCACCCAGTGCACCGGGTAGGTACAACAATCCCGTCAGGTGTGGGGAGAACCGCAGGGCAATATTAGGGACCCTTACGACAGTTGTGTTTCCCCCCTGGGGAAGGACCCTCTAGGGCTTCTCGTCTAGACCTCACTTCTCGCTAGCTGCCGTCCACGTGAAACGTCGGAGGGGACGGTCGTTTCACGTGAAACGACACCGTGCGGCGCCTTGGTACTCCAGAGCGCTCGGAGCGAAGTGACCGGGAGTCAATTCAGAAACGCTAGACGCTGCATCAGGGCGGAAGAACTGTCGGCGAATGCGAACGCGGCCAGAGATGAGGCGTGAAGTTGTCGTATGACGACCATTGCCCACTATTCGGCTGGTTGTGGATCGAATTGGACTAGGGCAGCTTCGAACACAACAAGAACACCCTCATGTTCTGTGTCTCAGTCCGGGAGAAGCTGCCGAATGTGCAGCCTATCGGTGACTAAAGGACGGCTGTTTCACGTGAAACCGAAGATTCCTGCCCCGGACCAGCAACGTTGTACAACAGCGCTCACAATAGGGGCAAAGTGCTACCGATTCAGCAAGGTTATGGACAGCACACGGCAACCATGGTTATCTGACCTGTTTCACGTGAAACCTGCCGCCCTACGGATCTATGTATCCAGCCCCGTCCATGAGGTTCACTGCACAAAAGGGGGCCCGTCACGCCTGATATCTGAAAGTCCTGGCTACATTCCGGGGGCAAATTGGCACCGACACACAGAGTCTTGCCCCCCAGATGGAGATCTCTTGAAATTTCTAACCCAATTCCCAAGGCACTACCCGAAACATCCAACTCTTTTGGGCAACCTTTACCGCCTTGCTGACATGTTTCACGTGAAACAGCGCATATCTAGCCCGGATATCTAGGCCTAGGAGGCCCCCGAGGTACCGAGAACTCCCATAATGCGGTTGAGGTCGTCGACGCTGGCGAATTCGATGCTGACCTTCCCCTTACGGGCGCCCAGGGTGATCTTGACGCTGGTGTCAAGACGGTCTGAGAGGGAGGATGCTAGATAATCCAGCCGTTCATGCCGAGCTCCGGCGCGTGGCGTGTTCGGCTTCACCGGGCGGCGCAGCCCATCGTTCATTGAGACGAGCTCTTCCGTGGTGCGCACTGACAATCCCTCAGCGACGATCTTCTGAGCCAGCTTTTCCATCTCAATCTGATCGCCTAATCCAAGCAAGGCCCGCGCATGTCCGGCCGAGATAACGCCAGCAGCAAGGCGCCTCTGGACTAGCGGTGGCAACTTCAGCAGACGGAGGGTGTTCGATATTTGCGGGCGCGAGCGACCAATGCGTTCTGCGAGTTCGTCATGAGAACAACCAAAATCGTCCAGCAATTGCTGATATGCTGCGGCTTCTTCAAGTGGATTGAGTTGACTACGGTGCAAGTTCTCCAGGAGGGCATCCCTGAGGAGATCGTCGTCGGTCGTCGAGCGGATGATTGCCGGCACCACTGCAAGGCCAGCTTCTCTGGTTGCGCGCCAGCGCCGTTCACCCATGACGAGCTCGTAGGGCTGTTCCCCACCCTCCGTCGAAGGGCGGACAACAATGGGCTGGAGCACTCCGATTTCGCGAATTGAGTTAACAAGTTCGGCCATCTCGTCGTCGTCAAAGACACTTCGAGGCTGTTTCCGATTCGCGTGGATGAGGTTCACGGGGATCTCGGCAAATGTCGCGCCAGGCACCGCGACCAAATTCGGGTCTGCTGGCTGCGGTGCTGTTTCACGTGAAACGTTCTCCGGAGTGCGGTCTGAATCCGCCTCTACAGAAGGGCTAGCGTCCTCCACCTCCACCACCTGATCTTCCAGCGGGCCGGAGGGTTCACCGACAGTGGGAATGTTTTCGGTCGTGAGATTAGACGAGGTGGGAGTAGACTCGACGACCGCGGGGGGCACCTCAACCGCTGTATCTTCTCCGGATTCCTCGGCTGCGCTTTCGCTGGCAACCCTTTTGGGAACCCGCGTGGCTTTCTTCACAGGCGTTCGTTTGGAGCCCCGGGTAGAGGCCGTAAGCGCATCCTTGTTGATTCCAGAAGCGGGTCGCTGTGAACGCGCAGACCCCGAGACGGAATCCTCCGCCTCCTCCCTGGGCGGTGCTGATGGGAAAAACAGATCAGCCGGCCGCCCGCTGCGCGGCGTCACAGAGTCTATCCCCGAGGTCTCTTCGTTCGACGGGGCGCTTGGAATGAGAGCTCCCAGTCCACGTCCCAATCCGCGTCGCTTTTCGGCCATGACAAGGTCCCTTCAAAAGTGCAGAGCAATCCGCATCGGGTGATTATTGATACCCACACTACTGCGGGAAGTGGTGAAACGGCTTGAGGCTAGCTATCCGCGCAGGGCGATTTCCGAAGCTGCTTCAAGGTAGGACAGAGCACCGCTCGAGGACGGGTCGTAAGTAATCACCGTCTGTTGGTAACTCGGCGCCTCAGAGATCCTGACCGAACGCGGTACGACGGCCTTCAAAACCTGTTTGGGAAAGTGCTCTCGCACCTCCGCAGCCACCTGCGCTGCAAGGTTTGTCCTACCGTCATACATTGTCAGCAGGATTGTAGATACCACTAACTCAGCATTGAGGTGCTTTTGGATCATCTCAATATTCTTCAGCAGTTGACTGAGACCCTCCAATGCATAATATTCGCACTGGATTGGTATCAGAACCTCCTTCGCGGCCACAAAGGCGTTTACCGTGAGGAGGCCCAGGCTTGGGGGACAGTCAATAAAGACATAGTCCAACCGTTCGTCACCACGGTCTTCGCGCTCCTGAGAGTAGAGGTCAATGGCCCGGCGCAGGCGCTGCTCCCTGGCCACCAGCGATACCAGTTCGATCTCCGCGCCGGCAAGATGGATGGTTGCAGGAGCACAAAGGAGCTTCGGAACATCAGGACACGGGACTACGACTTCCCCGAGGGGGAGGTCATCGATGAGCACGTCATAGATACTGTCGACTTCTGCATGGTGCGGAATCCCCAGGGCCGTGGATGCATTGCCCTGAGGGTCGATATCGATGACCAGCACATTCAGGCCCGCTGCCGCGAGTGCTGCGGCAATGTTGACAGTGGTCGTGGTTTTCCCCACGCCACCTTTTTGATTGCTCACCGTCAACGTGCGGGTAGCACTAGGTTTGGGAAGGCTACGCCCGCTCAGTTTTTCCCTGCGACGGTTCTCGCTGGCCAACTCCCGTGCCAGGGGTGTGCTGTCGTCCATCGCGTCCATAACATTCCTTGGTGATGCGCTAGGGGTAATCGTTTGGGCAGGAACCGGTGCCGCCTGGGAACTGGACACCATAAAAGTGGTTTCACGTGAAACAATTCCCATATTTGCCGGATCAGCAAACACTTCTGGTTGTATTTCGCCAAGAGTGACAGCTAACTGCGACCCTGCTGATAGCAAGGATTGACTTCGCTTCGCAGCGTCTTTTGTTGTCACGCAGGATAACTCGCTTTCAGCATTCCGGGGTCGGTCCTACTTCTAGAGTACCGGTCACTGGCTCGAACGAACCTCGGGACAAGCGCTATTGGTGAAGATTCGAAGGGGCTGTAAGCAGACTACCCAACGGTGATACGGACGACCGTAGTTGGTTGGTCCAATACTCCGGCACCGACCTGTACTACAGAGGTATTCCGGCCACCAAGCTTCCGGATCAGTTTCGCGGCCTTTTTGACTTCCTCAGCAGCACTTTGTCCCTTGATCGCCAACACCTGACCGCTTCCAGCCAGAATGGGAATCGTCATTGTCGCAAGGCCCCCCAGCGCGGATACGGCCCGAGCAGTAACGACGGTTGCCGAGACCTTCCCTACAGCCTCCTCCGCGCGTCCGCGAAACACCTTGACATTGTCAAGACCTAGATCGGCGACTACCTCATTGAGCCAGGTGACACGACGCTCGAGTGGCTCGATAAGGGTGAAGGACAAGTCGGGGCGGGCGATAGCCAACGCTATGCCAGGCAATCCGGCACCGCTGCCGACATCTGCCACCACAGCCCCTGCTGGGAACAGTTCGGCAGTCACTGCACAATTCAAGACGTGGCGGCTCCATAACCGTGGAACCTCTCGCGGTCCCAGCAGACCACGTTCAATACCGGTCGTCGCCAGATGCTCTACGAAGCGCTCAGCCAAGCCGAGGCGGTCACCGAAGATTGATCGGGCAGCTGCAAGTTCTGATTCACTAATTTCCACCATCAGGTATGCCTCGACTCCCGGATTCCTAGGAATCCGCCGGTGAGACAACGATATGCCGCCCGGACCCTTCACCTTCCGACTCGCTGATCGAGCCGAGCTCCGCGACCACATCATGAACGATCTTGCGCTCATATGCAGACATAGGCTCCAGGGCGACCTCCTCGCCCGATTCCTTGGCCTTGTTCACCGCATCCACCGCAATGGTGCGTAGCTCTTTGCCCCGCACCTCACGGAACCCGTCAATATCGAGCACCAGTCGTGACCGGTTGTCCGTCGATGTGAGAACCGAGAGCCGAGCCAGTTCCTGCAGAGCCTCCAACACCTCACCATCTTTTCCAACCAAACCGCTTAGTGCGCCACCGTCTGGATCCTCGGAGACGATCGAGATGTAGGTACGCCCGTTCCGAACCTCAATGTCGATATCTCCGTCGATATCGGCGATGTCCAGTAGCTCCTCCAGGTAATCCGCTGCAACATCACCCTCATCCTCGAGCCGACTGATAGTTGCCGATGAATCACCGGCCTCGCCAGCTGAGTCGACCACTTCTTCCACGCCGTCCGCCGGTGCACTCTCAGCTGTCATTTTTTCTTCCTGTTCTTACGCTGGGGCTGTGTGCGCTGACCCTTGGTCTCAATGACCTCTTCAGACGCTGGATCGGCGTTCTTCTCGCCAAGCAGGGGGGTCATCGGAAGCCCCTTCTTCGCACGTCGCTCGGCAAGCGCCTTCGCCGCAGGCGACCCTGGAGTGGGCATTTTTCGGATCACATAGAACTGCTGAGCCATCGTCCAGATGTTGGTCGTGGTCCAGTAAATAAGCACGCCAATCGGAAAGTTGATACCGCCAATACCAAACACCAAAGGCAGGATGTACAGCATGAGCTTTTGCTGACGCATAAAGGGGCTTTGCATTGCCTCTTCAGACATGTTCTTCGCCATGATCTGTTTCTGCGTTATGAACTGTGACCCGGTCATCGCCAAAATCATGATCACCGACAGAATGATCACGCTGACGTTCGCGTTGTCCCCAAAGCTGCCCAGGAACGTGGACGAAAGAGGTGCGCCGAATATTGATGCGTCATCGAACTGCCGGACTTCTTCGGTGGTCATGGCACCGATTGTTTCCCCAGTCTCGGATGCCTTGGACACACCGTTGAGCACCGTGAAAAGTGCAAAGAAGAACGGCATCTGGATCAGGATGGGGAGACAGGCCGCGAACGGGTTGGTGCCATGCTTCTTATACAGCGCCATCTGCTCTTGGGTCATCGCCTGCCGCGACAGCTGGTCTGTTTTACCCTTGTATTTCTTCTGCAGTTTCCTCAGATCAGGCTGGAGTGCCTGCATGCCGCGCTGAGCTTTAATCTGTTTGACGAAAACTGGGATGAGGGCCGCACGGATCACCACCACGAGACCCACGATGGACAGGGTCCAGGTCCAGCCAGACGCCGCGTCCATGCCGAGGAAGGTGAAGCCGTCGTGGAAGAACGTCATGATCCACGACACCAACCACTGGAACGGGAAGAGGATCGTATTGAAGAAGTCCATAGCTATTTGCTCCTCAGGCCGCCGAGCGGCTTTCGTCATCAGCGGGAATCACAGGATGATTCAGCACAACAATTTTGGGTATTTTTCCGTCCGGGAACGATCTTCCGCCGGCAGGCACGTGATCCACCCCGCCGTCGTTCCAGGGATGGCAGCGGCAGATCCGACGAACGGCAAGACTGCCGCCCTTGACCGCTCCATGGACCGTCACTGCTTCCAGCGCGTAGGCGGAGCAGGAGGGGAAAAATCTACAGACCTGGCCATATAGCGGGGAAATAACCACCCGATAAGCCTTCAAAACAGCGATCATCGCGTTCCCGGGGAATTCACGGAGCAGCGAAACGCCAGAGGCAGCCGTGGTCATGTGCTGCCTCTCTTCCTGCTGGATGCCGAATCAAGTGCCCGGTCGAAGTCACTAGCGAGCTGACTCCAGGTTGCATCAGCGGCAGGCGGCAGCGCTCGAACCACCACCGCCAATCCACTGGAATGCCGGGATAAGGCTGACGCAGCCATTTGTCTTAGTCTCCTCTTAACGAGGTTTCGTGTCACTGCGTTCCCCACGCCCTTTGAGACGATGAACCCGAACCTGCTGGGTTCATCTGCGGAGGTAGTTACCGCATATAACACCAAGTTCCGGCGCCCAGAGCGGGAGCCGGAACGTACGGTATAGGTGAAGTCGGAGGCCGTTCGGACCCTGTTGATTCGAGTCAACATGTCAAAGTGTCCGAACCGGCCGGGTTGCCGTGGCGTTATGTATCGCCTGGCGAACCCACGTCTTCAAGCTAGCTGGGGCTGCTTATGCTGACAGCTCGGTGCGGCCTTTGCCGCGGCGCGCTGAAAGGATGGCTCGGCCGGCGCGTGTGCGCATCCGAAGGCGAAAACCGTGCTTCTTAGCCCGGCGGCGGTTATTCGGCTGAAAGGTCCGCTTGCTCACTGTATTTACTCCAAGACAATCTTAGGATGCGTCCGGTCCGTTGCTACAAGGGGGAAGAACAGACTGGCGATTCGACGTTTTGATATCTGCGGCTGATGCAGAGGCCAGCGGGTTTGTTTGATCGTCGATCAATTCGCAGGCATGCAGAATGCAGACATATAGGACTACATAACGTTAGGCGACTGCACACAGGCCAGTCAAACCGAGCGGCAGGGAGAGGTCGAGGGCTAAATCCACAAATCTGTGGACAACCTTGGTTAAGGCCCCATCTCACGGGCCGGCGAGGGCCCTAAAGCACACCCGCTCAGCCCCGTAGACCAGCTATCTTCTCCAGTACCCATCCTCTAGTCTTGCCCAAGGGTCGTTTATCCACCAGCTGTGCATAACTCTGTGGATGAGGGCCGTTTTCGATGGACATGGTGGAGAGGTATTTGTGGGCCCGGACGAGATTAATGATGTAGGGAGTTCCTGGCGCAAGGTCATTCGCACCCTGGAACACGATGAGAGGGTCACGCCCAGACAGCGAGGATTCGTTGTACTGGCCCAGGCTCAAGGGTTGATCGGGACTACCCTCCTGGTCGCAGTCCCGAACGAACTGACCCGTGAGGTTCTCCAGACTCACCTGAAGGCTGCCCTGGACGAGGCGCTGCGGGAAGTGTTCCGTGAGGATTTGCAGTGCGCTTTCGTTATCGACCCCGAACTCACACCGGTCGAGGTTGACGAGAGCGAGCCAGTACAGACCGCAGAACCAGCCAGGGAAGAGGCCAAGCCCGCGCCAACCCTGCCGAGCAACTCTCACGAGTTCGGTCGTCTCAACCCGAAGTATGTCTTCGATACCTTCGTGATCGGTTCGTCCAACCGGTTTGCCCATGCAGCAGCGGTAGCTGTTGCGGAGGCGCCCGCCAAGGCCTACAACCCCTTGTTCATCTACGGCGACTCAGGGCTCGGTAAAACCCATCTCCTGCATGCCATCGGTCATTACGCCCGGCATCTCTACACAGGAATTCGGGTGCGCTACGTCAATTCGGAGGAGTTCACCAACGACTTCATCAACTCGATCCGCGATGACGAGGGCACAAGCTTCAAACAGACTTACCGGAACGTCGACATCCTCCTTATTGACGACATCCAGTTCCTCTCCGGTAAGGACCGCACCCAGGAAGAGTTCTTCCACACCTTCAATGCCCTCCACAATCACAACAAGCAAGTGGTCATCACCTCAGATCTACCCCCAAAACAGCTCTCAGGGTTCGAGGAACGGATGAGATCACGGTTTGAGTGGGGTCTGTTGACCGACATTCAGCCACCGGAGTTGGAAACCAGAATCGCCATTCTCCGAAAGAAGGCGATCAGTGAGGGAATGAGCGCTCCAGACGATGTGCTCGAGTACATCGCATCAAAAATCTCCACCAATATCCGGGAACTTGAGGGGGCGCTTATTCGCGTCACGGCCTTCGCCAGCCTGAATCGTCAACCAGTGGACGTGACACTCGCTGAGGTGGTTCTCAAAGATCTCATCACCGACGACGGCGCTCAAGAGATCACCTCCGCCGTGATCATGGCCCAAACTGCCGACTACTTTCAGATCAGCATGGAGGAGCTCTGCAGTAAATCCCGTACCCGGACTCTCGTGACCGCGCGGCAGATCGCAATGTATCTCTGCAGGGAGCTCACCGACATGTCACTCCCAAAGATTGGCCAGGAGCTGGGAGGTCGCGATCACACCACAGTGATCCACGCCGACCGGAAGATCCGTGAACTCATGGCCGAACGCCGCGCAATCTTCAATCAGGTCACCGAACTGACCAACAGGATCAAACATCGCCGGAAAGACGCCTAACTACACAAGTGGTATTAACAGGTGTGGATAGAACTGTGGATAACTGGTCGAACAACAGCGATGTTAATGAGGACAACCCCCCAGAGCCTGTGGACCCGCTAACTTTCAAGGATTTTCCCCACAACCCCCCGCGCCTCCAAGGCTTCTCTATACACAACTTCTCAACAGGCTGTTGCCTGTACCTGCGTAGTGTGAGGCAGTTATCCACAGTTTCAACAGGTGTTACTACGACTACGAACCTTAAATCCAAGGGTTCTTCCAAATAACATTTTCCCGCTCACCCACCCACGCTCCGATCCCGGCCAAACAAACCCGGAGCTCCCGAAAACCGCCCGGCGGCAGTCAGGCTAAGCTTTCTGTGAGTAATGTAGTTCCTTGCCCTCCGGCTGAGTCCTTTCCCCCGTTGGCCAAGCAATCTTCCCGAGAATTATGTTGAGAAAGGCGGCACCCTTCAGTGAAATTCAGAGTCGAGCGGGATGTTCTAGCTGAGGCCGTAACCTGGACGGCGCGTTCCTTGTCCCCCCGTCCGCCTGTGCCGGTGCTGTCGGGTCTCTTGATTAAGGCAGCCGGTGGAACACTTAGCCTTGCCAGTTTCGACTACGAAATTTCTGCGCGGCTCGAGATCCCAGCTGATGTAGCTGAAGAGGGGACCATTCTGGTGTCCGGGCGTCTCTTGGCTGACATCTGCCGTAGCCTTCCTTCGGCCCCTGTCGAGGTGGAAACTGAAGGCACCAAGGTGACGTTGACTTGCCGCAATAGCCGATTCAACCTGGCAACAATGCCGGAGGGTGAGTATCCCGAACTTCCGACCCCGCCAGAAGTAAGCGGAGTTGTCGACGGAGACGCTTTCTCACAAGCCGTCTCCCAGGTCATCATCGCTGCAAGCCGGGATGACACACTGCCCATCCTCACGGGTGTGCGGATGGAAATTGAAGATGACCTGATTACCCTCCTTGCCACAGACCGATACCGGCTCGCGCTGCGCGAAGTGTCCTGGAAACCCAGAACGCCCGGAATCTCCACTAGCGCACTGGTAAAGGCCAAAACACTCAACGAAGTAGCGAAAACCCTTGGAAGTGCCGGCGATCTGAGCATTGCCCTTTCAAACGACCGGGAATTGATCGGCTTTGAAAGCGGGGGACGCCGAACTACATCGCTCTTGGTCGATGGCGACTACCCCAAGATTCGGGCGTTGTTCCCGGAAAGCACACCCATCCACGCGACTGTCGAGACCGGTGTGCTGGTCGAGGCAGTTCGCAGGGTCTCGCTGGTTGCCGAACGAAATACCGCTGTCCGCATGGCCTTCAGCGCAGGACAGGTGACGCTCGATGCGGGTACGGGCGAAGACGCCCAGGCCTCTGAAGCAATCGAGGCCACCTTGGATGGGGACGACATCACGGTCGCTTTCAACCCGCATTATCTCAGCGAGGGCCTGGGCGCCTTCAACAGCAAATTTGTTCGGTTCTCCTTCACCACACCCCCGAAGCCCGTGGTCATCTCCGCACAGGAAGACGCGACCGGGGAAGACCGTACGGACTACCGATACCTGCTGATGCCGGTCCGAATGGCCAATTGATAAGTTCACCAGCGACACAGAAACGTCGGGTAGGTCCCAGTCCCCGTCCTCAGGAAGCGAAGCGGAAATGCACATTGGCCTCATCGGACTCGGCAAAATGGGTTTCAACATGCGGGAAAGGCTTCGCCGAAAAGGGCTGACCGTTACCGGATTCGATAGAAACCCAGATCTTTCAGACGTCGGTTCTCTCGACGGTCTGGTATCTGCGGTCCAGACACCGCGCGTGATCTGGGTGATGGTCCCCGCTGGAGAGATCACCAAATCTGTGATCCGCGATCTCGCCGAGCTGCTGGAACCTGGGGACCTGGTGATTGATGGCGGCAACTCACGCTTCACCGATGACCAAGAGAACGCGGCGTTGCTTGCGAAAAAGAATATTGCTTTCGTCGACTGTGGTGTTTCCGGTGGCGTTTGGGGCCTCGAAAATGGCTATGGGCTGATGGTGGGCGGAGCCGACGCCGATGTGCAGCGGGCTCTCCCTGTCTTCGACGCCTTACGTCCGGATGGCCTCCGGGAAGAAAGCTTTGTGCACGTCGGTGACGTAGGCGCTGGGCACTACGCAAAAATGGTTCACAACGGGATCGAATACGGCCTGATGCAGTCTTATGCGGAGGGTTATGAACTGTTGGCAGCGAAAGACATCATCAAGGATGTTCATGGCACCTTCCAGGCCTGGCAACATGGAACGGTCGTCCGATCGTGGTTGCTTGACCTGCTGGTCAAGGCGCTCGACGAGGATCCGGAGCTGAGTAAGATCGCCGGTTATGTTGAGGATTCCGGCGAAGGACGATGGACTGTAGAGGAAGCTATCGCCAGCGAAATTCCGGTTCCCGCCATCACTGCGGCGCTGTTTGCACGATTTTCCTCCCGCCAGGATGATGCCCCCGCGATGAAGATGGTGGCTGCACTCCGAAACCAATTTGGTGGACATGCAGTACGCACCCCCAAGGAATCCGCGTGAGTGGGTCATCATGTACGTTCAGCATCTGTCCCTGACGGACTTCCGCACCTACAGCCAGGTTGAAGTGCCGCTGGAAGCGGGAGTAACAGTCTTTGTAGGTCCCAACGGCGTGGGCAAGACAAATATCGTCGAGGCCATCGGCTATCTCGCTTCCCTTTCCTCGCACCGGGTGAGCTCAGACAAACCCCTGATCGCGTTCAACGCGGAGCGTGCTCTGGTCAGGGGAAGACTGGTTCGCGGAACCCAAACCACCAGCGTCGAGGTTGAGATCAACGCTGATCGGAGTAACCGCGCACGGATAAATCGTGCGAACCCGGTCAGGGCGAGCGACGCGGCTGGCATCCTCCGTACTGTACTTTTTGCGCCGGAAGACCTTGCACTGGTGAAAGGTGATCCTTCCAACCGGCGGCGATTTCTGGATGATCTGATGGTGACTCTGCTCCCACACCGGGCGGGAATCAGCGCCGATTATGAGCGGGTCCTCAAACAGCGGAATGCATTGCTGAAATCGGCACGGGCCAGCGGAAAGTTCACTGCCTCCCATGAAGCGACGCTCGATGTATGGGATCAGCACCTCGCGGAAGCTGGCGCCAGGTTATTGCATGCCCGACTCGTCGTGCTGGGTCAGCTAAAGCCGCATCTGGAGCGGGCATATCACCAGCTCACCGACGGATCCAAGGTTGCGGTAGCGACGTACCGGTCGTCCCTGTCGGGAGCCGACGACGACGGCGGGGGTGCCAACGAAGATGACACCTTGAGTTCATTAAGTGTGGAAGAACTGACTGAGAAATTTATCGCAGTGCTTCTGGTCCACCGGAAGAAGGAGCTTGACCGCGGGATATCGCTCGTTGGACCCCATCGGGATGATGTCGACCTCGTGCTCGGTGGGACCGTTGCCAAGGGGTATGCCTCACATGGTGAAACCTGGTCGCTGGCTCTCGCCCTCAGACTGGGGTCGTATTATCTCTTGATTGAGGATGACCACACCCCCGGAGCAACCCCCGTACTCATTCTCGACGATGTGTTCGCTGAGTTGGACGCCAGTAGGCGGAAGAAACTTGCGGCAATCGTCGGTGGAGCTGAACAGGTCCTGGTTACTGCTGCTGTCAGCGATGATATTCCCGAATCCCTAGTTGGACACCAGTTCCAGGTGGTGCCGGGAGGCCTGGTCAGTAGTGGAACCTAGGAACCCTCGTCCGGAGGGAACCGTGCCGGAAGACTCGCCCGAAGACGATCAGGCTGGGGGCGGGGAACCCTATCTGGATGCTCCGCAATCATTGTTGAACAGAGTCCGCGATGCCTCACGAAGCCGCGGAAACACCCGGTTACCCGCCGGACGGCGTGGTGTGGCAAGCCCCAAACGGCGGGCGCCAGGGTCCATCACCTATACGGGCCGTGATCCCGAGGGGTTGGGAAATGTCTTTAGTCGGCTGCTTAGTGAACGCGGGTGGAAATCCCCAGTGGCGGTGGGCTCGGTGCTTGCCCGGTGGGATGAACTCGTCGGACCGGAGATCGCATTGCACTGCAGGCCCGAAAGTTTTGACGGGAGTACCGTGCTCGTTCGCTGTGACTCTACTGCCTGGGCTACACAGCTCAGATTGATCAGCCCGATGCTAATTCAAAGGTTTGATGCCGAGTTGGGCAGCGGCGTCGTCACCCGCATCTCGGTACTCGGGCCGGCTTCCCCCAACTGGAGGAAAGGTGGCCGGTCCGTCAAGGGAAGAGGGCCACGCGACACCTATGGATAAGGCCCTGTAGGACTCCGAGGGATGGGTCTATTGCCAGTTCGGTAAACGCCGTGTAGGGCCCTGAACTCCCCGCTGGAGGTATCCGGCCTTAGCTGCCGCCCTCCCGACGGCTTATATGCGGCTTTATTCGCCATTAGAGGCCTGTTCAGTGAGGTATTGTCCACGACGGCAAGGTAGAATGATGGGAAATGGCATTCCTGAGGGGATGCCTTCGATCTGTTACCTGCTCCGCAGGTGTCAACAGCGAAGCTTTTTTTGACCCAGATTCCTACCTTTGAGGAGCCGACAGCGCCTGTGGCTAATGACAACGAGCTGGACGCCAAAACCCAGGGCAATCCGCAGTCCGCTGCAGGAGCCCAAAATGGGACCACCGGATACGACGCAAGCGATATCAGCGTCCTCGAGGGTCTTGAAGCGGTTCGTAAACGACCCGGCATGTATATCGGTTCGACCGGCCCCCGAGGCCTCCATCATCTGGTGAATGAGGTGGTCGACAACTCTGTCGATGAGGCTCTTGCCGGGTATTGCGACACCATCAGGGTGACGCTACAGGCTGATGGCGGTGTCCGGGTGGTTGATAACGGCCGTGGCATCCCTGTTGATATGCACCCCACTGAGGGGCGCCCCACCGTCGAGGTCGTCATGACCATCCTGCATGCCGGCGGAAAGTTCGGTGGTGGTGGGTATGCCGTGTCTGGCGGTCTCCATGGGGTAGGCATCTCCGTAGTCAATGCTTTGTCCTCCCGGGTGGAAACCGAGGTGAAGCGTCAGGGGTATGTCTGGAACCAGTCCTTCGCTGATGGCGGAAAGCCGGTAGGAGAGCTCCGCCGTGGAGCTGAAACCACCGAAACGGGAACCACCCAGACGTTCTACCCGGACGCCTCCATTTTTGAGACGGTGGAGTTCGACTTCGAAACACTAAGGGCCCGCTTCCAGCAAATGGCGTTCCTCAACAAGGGGCTTCGGATCATGCTGGTCGACGAACGGGTTGACGAGGTGGAAACCGAGGAGATCGCTGAAACGTCGGATGCAGGGACCTCCGGCGAGGATACGCCGAAGCACCGCCAGGTTGACTACATGTACGAGAACGGGCTGCTTGATTACGTCAACCACCTGAACTCGGCAAAGCGTGTGGACGTCATCCATGAGGACGTCATCGGATTCGAGACCGAAGACACCGACCGCAAGATCGCAGTCGAAGTAGCAATGCAGTGGACCAGCGCCTATTCGGAAAGTGTCCACACCTACGCGAACACGATCAATACGCACGAGGGTGGCACCCACGAAGAGGGTTTCCGCGCGGCCATGACTTCATTGATCAACCGGTACGCGCGAGACAAGAACATCATCAAGGAAAAAGACGAAAACCTGACCGGTGATGATATTCGAGAAGGACTGACCGCGGTCATCTCGGTGAAGCTCTCCGAACCACAGTTCGAAGGACAGACGAAGACCAAGCTGGGGAATTCCGAAGCCAAAGGCTTTGTCCAGCGCGTAGTCACCGATCAGCTGGGCGACTGGTTGGAACGGAACCCCGGCCCTGCCAGAGACGTCATCCGCAAATCGATTCAAGCGGCGCAGGCACGGCTCGCAGCGCGCAAGGCTCGTGAATCCACCCGACGCAAAGGTCTGCTCGAATCCGGTGGGATGCCCGGAAAGCTCAAGGACTGCCAGTCGAAGGACCCATCGAAGTCTGAAATCTACATCGTCGAGGGCGACTCTGCAGGCGGTTCGGCCGTCCGTGGACGTAACCCCGATACCCAGGCCATCCTGCCGCTGCGCGGCAAGATCCTCAACGTTGAACGAGCCAGGCTTGATCGTGCGCTCGGGAACAGTGAAGTCCAGGCCATGATCACAGCCTTTGGTGCCGGGATCGGTGAGGATTTCGACGTCGCCAAGGCGCGTTATCACAAGATCGTTCTCATGGCCGACGCCGACGTTGATGGGCAGCACATCACCACGCTGCTGCTGACCTTGTTGTTCCGCTATATGCGCCCCCTGATCGAGAACGGCTACGTCTATCTGGCGCAGCCACCGCTCTACAGGATCAAATGGTCCAACGCGACCCACTCCTACGTGTTCAGCGACCGTGAGAGGGATGAAGTCATCAAAATGGGCCTGGCCAACAACCAGCGATTGCCCAAGGACAACGGTGTACAGCGGTACAAGGGGCTCGGGGAGATGAACTACACCGAGCTTTGGGAAACCACCATGGACCCCGACAATCGCACCCTGCTTCAGGTGACGGTCGACGATGCGGCCGCAGCGGATCAGATTTTCTCGGTCCTGATGGGTGAAGACGTTGAATCACGACGGAACTTCATCCAGCAGAACGCGAAGGACGTTAGATTCCTCGACATTTAGGGAGTTTCGGCGATCGACGGTAATCGCCATCTCCAACGCCTTGGCACTTAGAACTGAACGGAACTGACGTATGAGCGACGAAGAAACCCCCGATCTCCCCCTCGAAGGACGGGTCCTCTCCGATCGAATAGAGCAAGTCGACCTGCAGACGGAAATGCAGCGGTCGTACCTGGATTATGCGATGGCAGTGATTGTTGGGCGGGCGCTTCCCGACGTCCGTGACGGGCTGAAGCCCGTCCACCGGCGGGTTCTCTACGCGATGTTCGACGGCGGCTACCGACCGGACCGATCCTTCAACAAGTGTGCGCGCGTGGTGGGCGAGGTCATGGGGCAGTACCACCCGCATGGTGATACGGCCATCTACGATGCGTTGGTCCGGCTCATCCAGGACTGGACCATGCGGTACCCGCTCGCCCTGGGTCAGGGAAACTTTGGTTCGCCGGGTAATGATGGTGCTGCTGCGCCTCGTTACACCGAAACCAAGATGGCGCCGCTCGCCATGGAAATGGTCCGGGATATTGACGAGGAAACCGTCGATTTCCAGGACAACTATGACGGCAAGAACCAGGAACCGACCATCCTTCCGGCACGGTTCCCCAACCTGCTGGTCAACGGATCGTCGGGTATCGCCGTCGGCATGGCAACCAACATCCCACCGCATAACCTTCGCGAAGTCGCCTCAGGCGTCCAGTGGTACCTCGAAAACCCCGAGGCAACCAAGGAAGAACTCCTTGAAGAACTTCTGCTGCGAATAAAAGGACCGGATTTCCCCACCGGAGCGCAAATCCTGGGCCATAAGGGCATCGAAGATGCCTACCGCACGGGCCGTGGGTCGATCACCATGCGGGCTGTCGTCAACGTCGAGGAAATTCAGGGTCGCACCTGTTTGGTTGTCACCGAATTGCCCTACCAGGCAAACCCCGACAATCTGGCGATCAAGATTGCCGACCTGGTCAAGGACGGGAAGGTCAACGGTATCGCCGACCTTCGTGACGAGACATCGGGCCGCACCGGCCAGCGGTTGGTGGTTGTGCTCAAGCGGGACGCCGTCGCGAAGGTGGTCCTGAATAACCTGTACAAACACACCCAGCTGCAGGACAACTTCAGCGCGAACATGCTGGCTATTGTCGACGATGTGCCACGTACGCTGAGCCTGGATGCCTTCATTCGTCACTGGGTGACCCACCAGCTTGAGGTTATTGTCCGGCGCACCCAGTACCGGTTGCGGAAGGCCGAAGAGGCGGCCCATATTCTGCGGGGTCTGCTGAAGGCTCTCGACGCACTTGATGAGGTAATCGCCCTGATCCGACGATCCTCGACGGTCGAAGATGCCCGCAACGGGCTCATGGGCTTGCTCGAGATCGATGAAATCCAGGCTCAGGCAATTCTGGATATGCAACTGCGTCGCCTGGCGGCCCTGGAACGTCAGAAGATCCAGGACCAGCATGCCAAACTCGAAGCCGAGATAACCGAGTACCAGAAGATTCTCGCGTCGAAGCAACTGCAACGGGATATTGTCTCCACTGAGCTCCGCGAAATAGTCGACAAGCATGGCGATGACCGGCGCACTGAGATCCTCATGGGTTTCGACTCGGATATGAGCATGGAAGATCTGATCCCTGAAGAGGAGATGGTCGTCACCATCACCCGCGGTGGCTATGTGAAGCGGACCCGTAGTGACAACTACCGCCAGCAAGCCCGCGGCGGGAAGGGCATCAAGGGAGCACAACTACGCGGCGACGACGTAGTCGAGCACTTCTTCGTCACTACCACCCACCACTGGCTACTTTTCTTCACCAACCTGGGACGGGTGTATCGGGCGAAGGCTTACGAGTTGGTTGAGGCTGGGCGCGACGCGAAGGGTCAGCATGTCGCGAATCTGCTGGCGTTCCAACCCGACGAATCGATTGCACAGGTGCTCGATCTCCGGGATTACCAGCAGTCCCCTTATCTGGTGTTGGCAACCAAGCGCGGACTCGCGAAGAAGACCAGACTTGAGGATTACGACACCAACCGGACGGCCGGAGTGATCGCGATCAACCTGCGCGACGGCGACGAACTGGTCTCCGCGCAGCTGGTCTCCGAGAGCGACGATATGATGCTCGTTTCCAGGAAGGGTCAGTCCCTCCGGTTTACCGCGACGAACGACGCTTTGCGGCCCATGGGTCGGGCAACTTCGGGTGTCACCGGAATGAAGTTCCGCGAAGAAGATGAACTACTGGCCGCCAACGTGGTCACTGACGAATCCTTCGTTTTCATTGTCACCGAGGGTGGGTTCGCGAAGCGCACCAAGGTTGAGGAGTATCGGGTACAGGGTCGTGGCGGCCTGGGGATCAAGGTTGCCAAGCTCGCGGAGGAACGCGGAGACCTTGTGGGTGCCCTGATTGTCCAGGAAGAAGACGAAGTCCTGGTCGTGATGGGTGGTGGCAAGGTGGTGCGCTCAGCGGTGACTGGGGTGCCAGCCAAGGGCCGGGACACGATGGGTGTCATCTTCGCAAAGCCTGACAAGAAGGATCGAATCATAGCCGTCGCCCGCAACAGTGAACGGGGACTCACGGTCGACGACGGGGGTGTTGACGTGACGGGGGAGAGCATCGAATCCGCAGGGGCAACAACCGATGAAGTACCGTTGACCTCAGAAGAGACGGCTGAGCTGGAAGCACAGTCACCAGATAATGGAGGTACCGAGTGAGTTCGCCTAACTCAAACCCACGGGCAGCCGGAGGATCGGTCAAACAGACCGGCACCGGGCCCCGCGTGAATGCTCCCGCACGGCCACCCCAGCGTCCAGCGGGTGCCACTTCAGGATCCAAACCGGCCGGCGCCCGGCCAGGTCTGGTGAAACCAGCGCCCAAGGCCAAGGCCCGCAAGGCGAGACTCCTGGTCAGTAAGGTTGACCCTTGGTCTGTGCTGAAGATGTCATTCCTCCTGTCCGTAGCCCTGGGTATTGTCACGGTTGTCGCGGCCATTGTCATTTGGACGGTTTTGGATCTCACCGGAATTTTCGATGGCGTGAATGATCTGCTTCGCGAAATAGCCGGCACCGAAAGTGGCGGTTTTGACCTTCGCCAGTTCGCCTCCCTGGGCCAAGTGGTCTCTTTCGCAACAATCATCGCGGTGGTGAACGTGGTGCTTTTGACCGCTCTGGCGATGCTTTCGGCGGTCCTTTACAACATTTCATCAACCCTGGTTGGCGGAATTGGTGTTACCCTCACCGACGATTAACCCCGCCGGGGGACGCCTGTTTCCGGACGATTTGATGATTGCCGAGATACTCCTGTAAAGTCGTATTTCGGCCCGAACAGGCTTCGGGGCGTATAGCTCAGGCGGTTAGAGCGCTTCGCTGATAACGAAGAGGTCCCAGGTTCAAGTCCTGGTACGCCCACGGACCTATCACCCGCAGGTAACTGCGATAGGAGAAGCACTGTGAAGAAGTTGTTGGTAATTGCAGCAGCTGTAGCAAGTGCGTTCGCCTATAAAAGGTGGCAGGAATCCGAAAGGGACAGAGCGGTATGGAGTAAGGCAACCGACACGGTTGACTAGGCTATACTGGTGAGGTTGCCGTGAAGGCAACCGATCGGGGGCATGGCGCAATTGGTAGCGCACCTGCTTTGCAAGCAGGGGGTTCGGGGTTCGAGTCCCCGTGCCTCCACCGAGGGAAAGGGTTCCGGCCAGTGGCCGGAACCCTTTCTTTTTAACTGAACTGCACCGGGTGGATTAGTGTTACTGGGTGATTATCTTCCTCTCCATTCTGGGTGTGTTGGGCGTTGCGGCGTCCGGACCTATTATGGCGGCGACGGTGGCCCCGGCACTGGCGATAGCCTTCTGGCGCAACGCGATCGGTGCGCTGGTGATGGGCGGACCCGCGGCACTTTCCAAGCGGCATGAGTTCAAGGCCCTGCGACGATCCGACTTCGTGCGGCTCGCGATCGCCGCCACCGCTTTGGCCCTCCACTTTGCCTGCTTTATTACCGCGTTGAAACTGACCTCCGTAGCGGCTGCCACCGCGCTGGTCTGCCTTCAAGTGGCCTGGATCGCGCTCTTTAACGCGATCCAGGGTTCGAAGCCGGCTACCAAGGTGGTTGTGGGTCTGAGTGTGGCGCTGCTCGGCGTCGTCGTCATCACTGGTTTTGATCTGACCCTCTCCCAGGATGCGATCATCGGTGACCTTTTGGCCCTGGCTGGCGGGGCCCTGGCTGGTATTTATCAGATGGCTGGGGCGAGCGCCCGGAAGACCATGTCCACGGGCACCTACACCACCCTGTGTTACGGAGGGTGCGCACTCATCCTGCTCGTTATGTGCCTGATCTTCAGGCAGCCACTGGTGGGATTTTTACCGGCAGCATGGGTGGGGATCCTCGCCGTCACGCTGGTCGCCCAACTGATGGGTCACACGGTATTCAATCATTTGCTGGCGGTAATGAGCCCGCTGGTGGTTTCGATGATCATCCTGCTTGAAATCCCTGGGGCAGCCTTGCTTGCGGCAATCTTTCTGGGGGAGCAACTGCCGGCCGGTACCTATGGCGGGTTACTGCTGATCCTGGTGGGCCTGGCTATCGTGGTTCGCGGGCAAGTGAATCCGCGGCAGAGAACTACAGTGGAGACCGCGGCCTCTCCACCGCCCGCGCTGGGTGGCACCTAGCCCCTCTGCGGGCCCTCACCAGCGGCCTGGGGAGTTCCACCCCGGTGGAGGCTGGGGCCGCGCACAGAGTGAACAGCACGGATCATTTTCGCTGGATAGTAGATGGACATGAAAATCAGCGGGGGTACCTTGAGGATTCGTTTGTTGATGCGGTGAGCCTTGTACGTGCGATCGAATCGGGTCACGTAGTAGCGGTAATCCTTCGGCGAATCCTCAAGTCGACGCGCCGACATGCCGCTGACCATGGTCGGCAGGTAGCGAATTACCAGATCGTGTTCGGCCAGGTGGAGCGAAAGGTCGATATCCTCGTGCATTTCGTCCGCCTCGTCCCGGCAGGTGGACTCACGAATCTGTTCCCAGGCTGTCCGGCGGATAGCCATGTTGGAGCCGAAGAGGAAGTGGTATTGATTACGGGCCAACTTGAGGATTAGTTGGCGGATCTTGTCATCGGCAAGCAAACCCCAGCGCCGCATCGGCATGTCGTAATAGACCACTGGGCCAGTCGCGGCGGCAACATCGGACTCAGCGAAGCCCGCAAGGACCTTCTCCACCCAGTCGGGCTCCAACACGGAGTCAGCGTCAATTCGCCCGATGATGTTGCCAGACGCGCTATCAAATCCGAAATTGCGGGTTGGTATCAACCCCTGTTCGGCTGAATGCTGAAGAAGCTTGATCGGGCTTTCGGGATACTCCAACTGCATCTGCCGCACAATTCGGCAGGTGCCATCGGTGGAGCGGTTGTCGATCACTAGGATTTCGTCGGCTGGTACCGATTGGTAGATGGCCGCGATCAAACACTGCCTGATGACACTTTCCTCGTTATACGCCGGAATGACGATAGAGACGGCGTTCTGGAGAGGGTGCACGGCCGTCAATCTACCACCGTGGGTCCCGGTTACGGCATGAATGAAAAAAGGAAAGGCGGCTCCGAAGAACCGCCTTTCCTTTCAAGCTAGGCCAAATGACTATTTGGTCGCATCCTTCGCGTCTTCTGCTGCATCAGCGACCTTGCCGGTCGTTGCTGTACCAGCGGACTTCGCTGCATCTGACGTCTCGTCGGCAGCGTTGCCAGCCTTGGCTGCCGCCCGATCGGCGGCCTCCTTGATGTCAGCGACAACCTTCTTCGCCTCCTCAGCGCGCTCAGCCTCACCTGCGGGCTTGGTATCCACCTTGACGGGGGTTTTCCAGGGGTCCTCGACCGGCTTGGAAGCCCGCCAGACGGCAACGCCAGCGGTAATCGCTGCGGCGATGATACCGAAGATCAGCCAGCCCTTGCTGCCGCTCTTCTGCCGCTTCTTAAGATCGCGCGAGGCTTTCATGGCGGCGGCTGCTGCAGCCTTCTGGGCCTTTTTCACCGTCTTCTTGTCTCCGGTGACCTTGGTAACCGCCCGATTCACCGGTTCAGGGATCGTTGCGCCGGACAGGGAACGGGACACGCTGTCAGCGGCGTCTCCCAGTTTGTGGGACAGGGTCGGCAAATAATCGCCAACTACCTTGTCACGAGCACCGGTGATCGCTGGAGCTGCGCGGTCGAGGGTCTTCTGGATGTGCGGGGTGGTGGTATCAACCACCTGTGAAATACGCGGAGCAACCTTATCCAGGCCGTCCTGAATACGTGGGGTGACGGTGGAGATACCGTCGGAAATGCCGTGTGCGGCACGCTGTACTCCGTGCTGGATCATCGGCGACGCAGATCCGTAACCCTTTTCGATCCGTGGTGCAACCCAGTTGTAGGCGGCATCCACGCGTGGAGCTGCCCAGTCCCGTGCGGCTTCGGCACTCGTTACGACGCTCTTCTCGAGGTCGCGGGTCATACGTTTGTTCTTCTTCACATCTGCCTCCCGGGAATAGTGACTGTTGACTGTCAGCCTACGGGGTATCGCAATGACGTGCTATTCGTTCGCGGTGTCCCCGACGATTTTTCACTGTGCGCGGAACAGCTCAATCTCAGTGGTTTACCAGAGGGCGCATGAAAGAATGGAGGTATGACAGCTATTGCAACAGCACAAGCAACTATCCACACCAACCTCGGCGACATCAAGGTGAACCTCTTTGGGAACCACGCGCCGAAAACCGTGCAGAACTTCACGGGCCTCGCCACGGGTGAAAAGGCCTGGACCCACCCGCAGAGCGGCGAGGAATCCACCAAGCCGTTGTACGACGGGACGATTTTTCATCGGGTCATCAAGGATTTCATGATTCAGGGTGGAGACCCACTAGGTCAGGGTATCGGCGGACCGGGTTACCAGTTCGATGATGAGATCAACCCAGATCTGGATTTCACTGCGCCCTACAAGCTGGCCATGGCGAACGCAGGAATCCAGGGTGGCCGCGGTACCAACGGTTCACAGTTCTTCATCACCTCGGTCCCAACCACCTGGCTCCAGGGGAAGCACACCATCTTCGGTGACGTCACCGACGAAGCTTCGCGCACCATCGTCGAGCAGCTGAACGCGATTCCCACCGATGCACGGGACAAGCCACTGGAAGATGTTGTCATCAACTCGATCACGGTAGAACAGCTCTAAAACACCAATGACATACGGAATCCCGGCGGACCAGCCGCAGCAGGAAGTCCCCGTGTGCCCCCGACACACAGACCGTGTCAGCTACGTCCGCTGCCAGCGGTGTGGCAGACCTGCGTGCCCGGAGTGCCACCGACCGGCTGCCGTCGGGATTCAGTGTGTTGACTGTGTGAGGGAAAGTGCGCGGAACGTTCCCACCCAGCGAACCATATTCGGCGGTGTGGCCAGGCAAGGGAAGCCTATTCTCACCTTTTCAATCATCGGCATCTGCGCGGTGCTCTTCCTGCTGCAAATGGTCATCCCCGGGCTGACCGGAGCACTGGCCTATGCCCCCCTCTATACCTCCGAATACCTGTCACCTGAACCTTGGCGAATGCTGACGGCCGCGTTCCTGCACTCCACCGGGTTCCTGCTCCACATCGCTTTCAACATGTACGCGCTCTGGATCATGGGGCAAGCACTGGAACCGTTGCTGGGGCGTACCCGTTTCCTCGCTCTCTACCTGTTGTCCGCGTTTGGCGGATCCGTGGCAGTACTCCTGCTCTCCAACCCCCTGCAATCCGTGGTGGGAGCATCAGGCGCCGTCTTCGGCTTGTTTGGCGCGATGTTGATAGTCCAGCGCCGCAGAGGTGGCGACGTGCGTCAACTCGTGGTCCTGATCGCCATCAACGGCGTATTGGGCTTCGTGGTTCCTGGGATCTCCTGGCAGGCGCATCTTGGTGGGCTACTCACCGGAACCGCAGCCGCCGCAATCATCGCCTACGCCCCCAAGGGGAAGAACCGGTCCCTGATCCACTGGGGAGGTCTGGCGGGTCTGGCTGTGCTGCTCGTAGCCTTGACGATTCTCGGCTCGGCACTCGTACAACTACCGCTGGGTTAGAAGTTGTCCACAAGGTTTATCAACAGCGGGGATAACTTACACACATGTAATTCCACAGCTGTGGATAAGCATGGGGCCGAAAACGTCCACCTTCAGACCTCATCCCAGCAAAGTTACCCACAGCTGTGGATAACTTAGTGCACAACGTGTGTACGAGTCCGCCTTAACGGCAAACGCGTCCGCAGTAACTAAGGGACAGGGACCGAAATTGGCTCTGTCCCACTACCAGTGCGGACGCGTCAGGGAAGTGGTTGTGGGGAAGCGTGGGTCAGTGCCACTTCGTCGTCATCAGAAACCCGATGATCGCCAGGCCGAATCCGATCATGATATTCCACGAGTCGATTGAGGGAATAGGGAAGCGTGCCTCAGATACGTAGTAGACGATGATCCACAGCAACCCCAGAATCATCAACCCGAACATGACGGGTTTGTACCAGACCGGATTGGGCTTCCGCTCGGCGGAGGCAGCGGTGCTGGACTGACTCGGTTTCCTGTTCTTGCGGGACTTCGACTCGGGCACTGGTCCTCCTAGAGAGGCGAAGCCACAGTGGCAACGCCTTAGTGTTTACCCTCACAAGGGCTCGGCAGTCGGCGATGACGCAAGCTATCCTGAAAAAAGGATCAATGTCATCAGCACGGTTCCGCACAATTCTAACCACTGAACCGGTGCTGGGGCGCAGTACCCCACCCAGGTGGGGTACTGGCAGCCTGCGCGCAGTGCGGGACATACCAGTGGAGCACGTTGCTGGTGATCAAGGTACAACAGGCCGCAAGAGTTCAACGACGGGCATTTCACGAGCGCTATGAGCAAAACCACCCGCATTCTGGTCATCGACAACTACGACAGCTTTGTTTATACCCTGGTCGGCTACCTGCAGGAGTTGGGCGCCGAAACCACTGTGGTGAGGAACGACGACGTCACCCTGGCTGAGGCGATAGCTCTCGCGGAGGTGCGTGACGGTGTGCTGATTTCGCCGGGCCCAGGGACACCCGCCGATGCCGGGATATGCGTCGAGATGATCAAGTGGTGCGGTACCAGTTCAACACCGATGCTCGGGGTCTGTCTGGGGCATCAGGCGTTGGCGGAGGCCTTCGGTGGCACCGTCACCCATGCGCCAGAGCTGATGCACGGCAAGACATCCCTGGTGGAACACGAGGCAGGGAGCATCTTTACGGGGCTGCCGTCGCCGTTTACCGCGACCCGCTACCACTCGCTTGCCGCGGTCAGTGATGTGGTTCCACCAGATCTGGTGGTCACAGCGCGCACGGCAAGCGGCATCATCATGGGGTTGGAGCACCGAACTGCTCCGCTGTGTGGGGTGCAGTTTCACCCAGAGTCCGTGTTGACCGAGGGCGGCTATCGCATGCTCGGCAACTGGCTTGAGTCACTGGGTCTGGTCGGGGCCGCTGAGAAGTCGTCAACCCTGAGCCCGCTGATTTCCAAATAGGTCCAGCGACCCGGAAAGCTAGGCTTTGCAGTCCAGAGCCAAGGTTGACAGTCCTGAGCTAGGGCTCTGCAGTCTCTTCCGGCGGCGTCGGGGCAGGAGTCGGCTCAGGGTCTACTGACGGGTCGTCTTCGGGTTCGGGAGCAACGGCTACGGTAATCACTATTTGCGTGCCCGGCGCGACCACCGAACCGGGTTCTGCACTCTGCTTGGTGACAGTGTCGGGGTCCACAACGGCGTTTTCTACTTCTTCAATGCGGTACGTCAAACCCCTCGCCGGGTCCTCCAACTGCGCTATCGCCTCTTCCGTAGTCAATTCGATCAAACGCGGCACTTCGACCAACCCGGTAGATAACACCAGGTCGATATCGGATCCGATCGGTACTGACTCTCCTGCCCCGGGGCTGGTGGAGATCACACGGTCGGCCGGAACCGTTGCGCTGTTCTCCTGGGTCACCGCGCCGCCGCTGAGGCCGGCTGAGGATAACGCATCCCTGGCTGACGACTCGGTCATGCCAATGATGTTCTCGGGAATGATCGCCTCGGAGGGGCCCTCGGAAATGGTGACATTAACTGTTGAGCCGGGTTCCACCTCTTGCCCCGCCCCCGGGTCCGAATCGATTACCAACCCGGGATCGACGGAGTCGCTGAAATCCTCGTCAAACTGTGGGCGCAGGTCAGCAGCGAAGATGGCATTGGCTGCCTCATCCTGAGTCATGCCCTCGACGGTCGGTACCGCCTGCAGCACCGGACCCTCTGGCTCGGAGTTAAGGAGGTTCAACAACACAAACGTCCCACCGGCGAGAACCAGTGCCACGATGATAAAAAATGTTGTGGTCCACGCCCGCCGGGCCGCACGACGGCGGTCTTCGTCGGCATCGCGGTCGGCGTTAAACGTCCGAGAAATCGACAGTGGAGGCTGATCTTCCGTGAGGGGACCCGAACTCATCGACCCGCCGGCCAGCACCTTCGCCATGGCGCGGGTCTGCGGGCCCTCAGCCCCGGCGGCCGAAACGGCAGCCGCGGGTAGGGTCGAAAGTGCCTCGGTGGCGCGTTCCTGGGGCTGGGTAGTAGGAACAACACCCTTGCGGGCCTGCTGCAATGCAACCCGGAAGGCCACAGCGTCCTGGTAACGGTCCTGACGGTCTTTTTCAAGGGCCCGGTGCAATACCGCATCGAGTGCCGGTGAGACTTCTGGGTTGAACTGACTGGCCGGTTTGGGTACTTCCCGTACGTGCTGGTACGCCACTGAAACCGGGCTGTCGCCGACGAACGGCGGACGAGCGGTGAACAGTTCGTACATCAGGCATCCAGCCGAGTACAGGTCACTGCGCGCGTCAACGGTCTCGCCCCTGGCCTGTTCAGGCGAGAGATACTGGGCGGTGCCGATGACGGCCTGGGTTTGGGTCATGGTGGCAGCGGAGTCGGCGATGGCCCGGGCAATACCGAAGTCCATCACCTTGACGTTTCCCTCCGGCGTGATCATCACGTTCGCGGGTTTGATATCGCGATGCACAATACCCGCCTTGTGGCTGTACTCCAGTGCCGACAGCACGCCCACCATGTGCTCGGCTGACTGGTCGAGGGTCAGCTCCCCCGCCCGAATGAGATCGCGAAGTGTCCGTCCCGCAACGTACTCCATCACGATGAACGGGACCTTCACGTCGTCTACTGAACGCCCGGCGATTTCTTCTTCGCCGGTGTCATAGACGGACACGATGGTGGGGTGGTTCAATGCGGCGACTGCCTGTGCTTCCCGTCGGAAACGGGACTGGAACAGAGGGTCCCGGGCCAGGTCCTGACGCAACAGTTTGATTGCCACGGACCGGCCCAGCCGGATGTCACGACCGAGGTGCACATCGGCCATCCCTCCACGGCCAATGAGCTCACCTACTTCGTAACGCCCGTTCAGGACCCTGTCAGTGGTCACTTGTCCGCCTTCCGCCTGCATCTGAATAGTGAGGGAAGCGCGTTAGGGCGCTTCGGTGGTGGGTGGGGGGCTGGTGGTTTCTTCGGGTGGCGGGGTGGTCTGCGGAGGTCCGGAAGACACCACGTAGTTGACGGCGCTGCCGGGTTCAACTTCCGAACCTTCGCTGGGGTCCACACTCAGCACAGTTCCGGCAGGCTCCTCGGATTCCTCTTGTCCAGCATTGGCTGGTTGCAGGCCCGCATTGAGCAGGGCTTGCTGGACTTCCTGTTCAGTGGAGCCCACCAGACCTGATGGCACCTCAACCGGCGCCGGTCCAGAGGAGGAGGTGACCGTCACTGCTGCACCACGCGCAAGGGTTCCCACCGGGCTGACACTGAGGACGAGGCCTTCTGCTATGTCGGATTCTTCCTGCTCGGTCGAGACCGCCAGGCCGAGGGCACCGAGTTCGGCAACCACTTCATCGACCGGGCGGCCTTCGAACTGAGCGGCACTAATGACAATTTCAGGCTCTGCGGTCTCAACGGGTTCGGTTGTGGGCGGTTCGGAGGGGGTTTCCGATTCCGTCTCGGACGGTGTCGCGCTAGGCGAGGTTGTGGTCGTAGTGGTGGCCGGGGGGGTACTGGGGTCGTCGTCAGCCCCGGTCAGAACGGGCCAGAGGAAAAACAACCCGACGCCAAGTCCTACCAACAAAAACAGGAGAATCAACGGAATCAGCCAGGGGCTCCTGCCGCGAGACTCTGGTACCGGCTCGCCCCGGTCGATCTCCTCTTCGTGCCATTCGCGGGACGCTGCAACGTCGTCGTTCCCCGCAGCAGCGGCGCCGACCATCGGCATCGACGACGTCGACGTCGGCACTACCGTCGTAGCCGAAGTTTCCGGAGCCGGGACTGGTGCGGTGATCGGTCCGGTGCTGTTGCCGAATAGGAGCATGCCTGGGACCGCGGCTTCAGCAGCACGGATGTCATTCCTGCGGATGGCGGCTACCGCCTGTGCCAGCAACTCGGCATCGGCGGGGCGATCGGCCGGGTCCTTGGCGAGCATCGAGGCTATGAGCGCGCGGACCGGGGTAGGGATGGTTTCGGGGAGTGGCGGTGGGGCGTCATTGACCTGGGCCAGTGCAATAGCGATCTGGGATTCCCCGGAGAACGGACGGCGGCCAGCGAGTAGCTCGTAACCAATCACGCCCAGGGCATAGATGTCGCTGGAGCCGGTGGCAGCCTGGCCTGTGGCCTGTTCAGGGGCAAGGTATTGGGCGGTGCCCATGACCTGTCCGGTGGCGGTCAGTGGAACCTGATCAGCGAGACGGGCGATACCGAAGTCGGTGATTTTGACCCGACCGTCAGGGAGGATCAGCAGGTTGCCGGGCTTTACGTCGCGGTGAACCAAACCCTGACGGTGTGCCACCGACAGCGCCGTGGCAGTCTGGCCAACGATGGACAGCGCCCGGTCCGGTGAGAGGACCTGTTCGCGTTCGATGATGGTGGACAAGGGCTGACCGGGGACCAACTCCATGACCAGATAGGCCGAGCCGCCTTCCTCGCCGTAGTCGAAGACATTGGCAATGCCATCGTGGTTCAGTAGCGCAGTGTGTCGAGCCTCAGCGCGGAAACGGTCCAGGAAATTAGGGTCACCCGTGTATTCCTCTTTGAGGATCTTGATGGCAACTTCCCGGCCCAGGACCTGGTCCATTGCCTTCCAGACCTCGCCCATTCCGCCAATGGCAATCCGGTCGGTGAGCTTAAACCGTCCGCCTAAGGTGATACCTGATGTAGGTCTCACTTATTCAACACCGCCTCTATCAATTGCCTAGCGCTTGGACTTGTTAGTTGTGCACCCGTCGCTATGTCGACGTTCTGCATCACGATCGATACCACCACCTGCGGGTCGTCCGCTGGTGCGAAACCAGTGAACCAGGCGTTGTCGCCCTGGCCTGAAACCTCGGCCGTGCCGGTTTTGCCCGCCACTTCCACCCCTGGAATAGCCGCTGCTCGCGCCGTGCCGTTGTTGACGACGTTCACCATCCAGTCGGTGAGCTGGTTCGCGGAGTCAGCGCTCATTGATTCCCTCAGTACTTCGGGTTCGGATGCGCTGATCCGCTCAAGATCGGGGGCGCGCAGGGCCTTCACCAGATTGGGCTTCATGAGGACCCCGTCATTGGCAATGGCGGCGTTCACCATGGCCATTTGCAGCGGAGTGACCCTCACATCGAACTGGCCGATTGCTGACTGGGCGAGTGCTGGCTGGCTGAGCTCTGCAGGGAACTGGCTTGCGGCAACCTCAACCGGGACGAAGAACTTCTCCCCGAAGCCGAAGTCCTGCGCCTGCTCCAGGACTGTTCCTTCGCCCAATTCCCAGGCAATCTGCGCGAACGGCGTATTACAGGATTGCTCAAGCGCGAATTCCAGGTCAGCAGTTGCCCGGGCAGCGCAGCCTCCGTTGATGAAGTTGGGAAGGCCAGCGTCCGTGCCGGGCAGGTCGAGGACCGCCGGGTTGGGTATCTCTGAATCTGCGTCAAAGTCGCCTGACTCAAGTGCCGCGGCTGCTACCACAAGCTTGAAGACCGAACCTGGCGCAACCAGTGACTGCGTGGCTGGGTTGAAATACGGCGACAGTCCGGGAACCGACGAGAGTTCCTCGAGGTTTTCCATCACCACACCCGTGTCATGGCCTGCAAGCAGGTTCGGGTCGTAGGACGGCTTGGAGACCATGGCAAGGACGTTGCCGGTGCCGGGTTCCATGACAACGATCGACCCTTGCTGACCGTCGGGAATCAAATCCCAGGCGAGCTGCTGGATCTCTGGATCGATAGTCAACTCGACCGACGCGCCCTTAACCTGGGCACCGGAGAACAACTGAACAATACGGTCATAGAACAAGTCGTCACTTGCGCCGGAAAGCTCATCGGCCATCACGCTTTCCAACTGGGTGGCACCGTTGGCCAGAGAGTAGAACCCGGTCAGGTGGGCGTAAAGGTTCGGTTCGTTGTAGACCCGCTGATAGTTGAACTCGTCATCGGAGGGGACCGACTCCGCTATCGCCCGCCCGTCCACAAGGATAGATCCACGATTCTTTCCAAAATCCTGGAGGAGTGACCGGTTGTTCCAGTCGTTGTCCGCCAAGGCCTCAGCCTCGAAGAACTGGACGAACGTCAGAGCCCCCAGAACCAAGGTGAACATGGCGAGGGCTACCAGCCATGAGCTTCGTATTGCCTGATTCACGCGCTGACCTCCTTCGATCCGCTAGTCAAGTTCCCGGCGCGGAAGTCCTGTCGGTCAGGAAAGGAATCCTTCATGGGCCCTGTGACAGCTGGGCGGCGCGCGGACTCAGAAATGAGTAGAAGGATCGCGACGATAATCCAGTTTGCAAGCAGCGATGATCCACCAGCCGACATGAACGGTGTCGTCAGACCGGTAAGTGGGATAAGGCGGGTGACTCCACCCATGACAACGAAGCACTGAAGAGCGATCGTGAAGGACAAACCACAGGCCAGGAGCTTGCCGAATCCGTCCCGGGTGCCCAGAGCCGTGCGGATGCCTCGAGATACCAGCAGCACGAAGAGCATGATGATGCCGAAAAGGCCGATCAGTCCGAGCTCCTCGCCAAGTGCGGCGATGATCATGTCGCTGTTGGCATAGATCACCAGATCGGGACGGCCCTCACCGAGACCTGTCCCAAAGAGTCCACCGTTGGCGAGCCCAAACAGACCTTGGACAACCTGGAAGCTACTCCCCGCCTGGCGGTTGAATACGTCTGGATCAAACGCATTGATCCAGCTATCAATGCGCAGCGAGACGTGGCTGAACAACTGGATTGCAGCGAACCCGCCGGCTGCAATCATCAGCAGGCCGATCAGGACCCAGCTGATTCGACTGGTGGCAACGTAAATCATGACCATGAACAGGCCGAAGAACAGGACGGAGGAGCCGAGATCACGCTGGAAGATCAGGACCCCGATGCTGACCAGCCAGGCCACCACCATGGGGGCGAGGTCTTTGAAGCGGGGAAGCTGCAGCGGCCCCACCTTTTTCCCTGCCAGAAGAATCAGGTCACGGTTGGTGGAAAGATACCCAGCGAAGAAGATGGCGAGCGTAATCTTGGCGATCTCTCCGGGTTGGAAGGTTCCAAACCCAACGTTGATCCAGATCCGCGCACCATTGATTTCAAGTCCGAGCGGTGACAGGGGCAGCAGCAGAAGGACCGCACTCGCGATCAACGAAATGTAGGTGAAGCGCCGAAGCATCCGGTGGTCTTTGAACACCAATAACACGGCGATAGATGCGGCCATGGCGACTGAAGTCCATAAAAACTGGCTCTCAGCGACGGTGGTGTCATTGGCAAGGTCAATCCGGTAGATCATGGCCAGACCGATGCCGTTCAAGGCAATCACGATCGGAAGTATTACCGGATCGGCATATTTAGCCCTGAATCGCAGAACAATGTGAAAGGCGAGGGCCAGTGCCGCGAGGATGCCGCTCTGGGTCCAGAAGGCGGAGTCCAGCGGGTTTTCTTTATCGAGGCCGACAATAAGGTTGGCGCTGATTGCCACCCCGAGGGCGATCACGAGTAGCAGCGCTTCCACGTTACGGCGTGACTTTGAAACGGTAAGGACGTCGCTCATGATGACTCGTCTCGGCAACCCTGGGCATCACCGGGGGCGGCTTGGGCGCTGCTCTCGGGACTGGGGCTGCTGGTTGGTTCTGCTGCGGGGTCGGCGGAACCCGAGGGTGAGGCGGACGGCGATGGGGACGGCGACGGGGTCTCATTCCCTGGCGGGCAGGCAACGGCACGCAGGTCGCCGCGCAGATCCTCGACAATACGCTGGGCATGTTCAAGGTCGGTGGCAGGTAGCGAACTTTCTACCCGGGCGCGCTGGTATTCGGGAAGGTTGGATACCGGAATGTCAGTGGTTTGATCGAGGTGACTTAGTGTCACCGGCCCGATCGTCTGGGAGACACCGTTGAAGATTGCCACGTTGTCCTCGTACTCGGCGACGTAGTAGCGAGTCTGGGTCCAGGCGTATCCGAACCACAGCACCGCAACGAGAATGAGTGCCATCAGCCCCAGAAACGCGGGGATCAACCATCGTTTCCGGGCACTGGCAGGTTCCTCGGCGTCGGCGTCGTTGTCGTACAACTCGGCATCGAGTGCAGCTTTATGGGTAAGCATCATCGCGGCCCGGCGTTCGGTGGTCCGTTGCGTAACGATCGGGATTTGACCGGTCTCGGTTGCTAGCGCCGCAGAGCCGACCAGCATATGCGGTCGGGAAGAAAGGTCCTGTCGGATAACGTCGGCGCGGATAGCGCTCCCCGGCAGCTGATCGCCGGTTGGCTTGTCGTCGCCTTTTTCGCCGGCCGCCTCTTTGGCAGGCGGCAGGGTTGTCAGGGCGGCCGTCCGTAGGTCCTCGGGGGTCGCCTCGGCTATTTCGACGACCGCAATGGTCACGTTGTCCGGGGACCCACCGGCCAGTGTCAGATCGACGAGGGTGTCGACGGTAGCCCGTAGGTCTGGGGTTTCACGCACGATGCGCTCGATAAGCTCATCGCCGAGGACGGCGTTCAGTCCATCGGAGCAGAGGAGCCAGCGTTCTCCAGCGGCGACTTCGAAGGAATCAAGATCGAGTTCAGGGCTGGCGTCGACGTCGCCGAGGACCCGCATCAGCACGTTTTTGTGCGGGTGGACATCGGCTTCTTCTGGCTTCAACCGGCCTTCATCAATGAGCCGTTGCACGAACGTGTGATCGACGCTGATCTGCTCAAAGACGTCGTTCTTGAGCCGGTAGGCCCGGGAGTCGCCAATGTGCGCGAATTCGAGTCTATTTCCATTCAATAGGAGGGCAGTAACGGTGGTGCCCATCCCTGCCAGCTGTGGGTTGGCGTTCACCAGTTCGGACAGCAGGGTGTTTGCGGTCTGAATCTCATCGGCTAGCTGGTTGGCGGCATCACCGTCGTCGTAATCTTTCCGGTCCAGATGAACCAGATCCAGCACTGTTGAGGCGGAAGCAACGTTCCCACCAGCGTGGCCGCCCATACCGTCGGCGACAACGGCCAGATAGCGACCCACGTAGGCAGAATCATCATTCTTGACGCGGACCATCCCTACGTCTGAACGGGCCGCGAAACGCATGATGTAGGCCAACGCTATGACCTCAATTCGATGACCGTCTTACCGATCCGGACGGGAACACCCAGATCAACCGGCAACGCGCGGGTCAGCTGACTGCCTGCAAGGAACGTGCCGTTGGTGGACCCGAGGTCCTCAATGAACCAGCGGCTTCCCTGGGGAAAGAGACGCGCGTGTCGGCCAGAGGCGTAATCGTCCTCAAGCACGAGGGTTGCTTCCTGGGCCCGGCCCAGCAGGATGGGGCTGGACGCGAGATCCAGTGTGGTGCCCTTCAGAGGCCCTTCGGTGACCACGAGGGTGCGTGCGGTAACGCGCGCTGGTGCCTCCTCGACGAGTTCGGGGTGCTTTCGCGCTTGACGGGCAGAAGGGGTCCCCAGCCGGTTTTTACTACCGACCACCAGGTCTCGGCGCAGGGCGCTCACCACACTAATTACTAGGATCCAGATCAGGATCAGGAAGCCATACCGCAGCACGGTGAGAGTCAGTTCGCTCAGGTCACTCATTCCTAGCGGCCGCCGTTCGGTAGCGAGATGAGTCGAAAGGTCATGCGGGTGCGGCCCATGGTGATGATCGACCCGTCAGTGAGGTCGATCTGGCCCTGGACGCGTTGACCGTTCACGTAGCTGCCGTTGGTGGATCCGAGGTCCACTGCCTGGGTGGTGCCACCCTGTGTGCGAATTTCGAGGTGTTTCCGTGACACTCCGGTGTCATCGACGAGGATGTCAGCCTCGGATGAGCGACCGAGAATGATTGACCCTGCATTGAGTGAATAGCGCTGACCGTCCAGGTCCAGCACAGGTTGCACCCGGGTTGGTTGGCGGCTGGGCGCGTTGGGGGTTGCGGACCGTTTGGGACCAGCTTGTTTCTCAGTTGAGGAATCAATCTCGAAGACCCCAGCCTTGAGCTCTTCATCCCTGGTGAATGAGACTTTGACGGGACCTCGAAGTGTGTAGCTCTGGCTATTGACGTGTTTGATCACCACGTCGCATAGCTCTTCAGCAAGCGTCGATCCCCATTCCTGGGCCAAGACGAAGTCTGAGTCTGACAGCCGCGCTGTGAAGACATTCGGGGCCAGGGTCCTGCCCTCGGCGAGGGTGATGGACTTGTTGTCCAATTCGCGACGCAGGGCGCTAGCAATTTCGACGGGCTGAACCTGGGACCGGGATCCGGTTGAGAAGGCGCCGCGGACAATCTTCTCCAATCCGCGTTCCACGTTGTCCAAAATACCCACTTGTTGCCTCCTCACCCTTCGATTGAATAGTTTGTCGGTACAGCGATCCACGGCCTTTGTCGGGTGCGAAGGCATGGTCAACGTACGACGCGATCAGTTCGATACTACTGGGGACCTCTCTAAAAGGCCTTAATCACGTGCCCGGATAGACCACTAAGTGATAACGATTCCTCGGGCCGTAGTGGCGTAGTTGCTTGATGTATCGGCTCTGGGCAGAGGGATCAGGCGGGGCGTTTAGGTGATTTCAGTGATGCTCCGTTATGCTTATTTCTGCTGTTCTCGAAGGTCTTCGACTGGTTTGTTGAAGTGTTTTGGAGTGGTTGCGCGCGAGTGGCGGAACGGCAGACGCGCTGGCTTCAGGTGCCAGTATCCGAAAGGGTGTGGGGGTTCAAATCCCCCCTCGCGCACGGTTGTTATGAGTCGCGACATGGACTACATGTGAGTCGCGACATCGACGACACCCCCAGCTTCGGCTGGGGGTGTTTTCTTTTGTCTGGATTGATAGTTGCGGGTTGGGTCGAT